>JASBUE010000183.1 GCA_030148045.1 Candidatus Tenderia sp. | reverse complement strand
GTGATCGACTGCGCCAAGGGGGTGGAGGACCGCACCATTAAATTGATGGAGGTCTGTCGCCTGCGCGATACGCCGATTATTACCTTTATCAACAAGCTCGACCGCGAAGGCCGTGAGCCTATCGAGCTGTTGGATGAAGTGGAGGACGTGCTGAAAATCCAGTGCGCCCCCATCACCTGGCCTATCGGCATGGGCAAGAACTTCAAGGGTGTGTTTGACCTCTACAACGATCGGATTCACCTGTTCAGTGCCACCCATGGCGGCAAAATCCAGCAGGGCGAGGTGATTCAAGGGCTGGGCAACCCCCGTCTCGATGAGTTGTGGGGCAGCCTGGCGGCCGAAGTGCGCGAAGAGATCGAGCTGGTGCGCGGCGCCAGTCACGCATTTGATTTCGATGCCTATCGCAAGGGCGAACTGACGCCGGTATTCTTCGGTTCCGCCATTAACAACTTCGGTATCAGGGAACTGCTCGACGCCTTCGCGGAGTGGGCCCCGCCGCCCCAGCCGCGCGAGACGCGCAGCCGTACGGTCGAACCCGGCGAAGAGAAATTCAGCGGTTTCGTCTTTAAGATCCAGGCCAACATGGACCCGCAACACCGCGACCGAGTCGCCTTCCTGCGCGTCTGCTACGGCAGCTACAAGAAGGGTATGAAGATGCGCCACGTGCGCATCGGTCGCGACGTGCAGATCGCCAACGCCATTACCTTCATGGCCAGCGAGCGCGACCACGTCGACGAGGCCTGGCCGGGTGACATCATCGGCTTGCACAACCACGGCACCATCCAGATCGGCGACACCTTCACCATGGGCGAAGAACTCAAGTTCACCGGCATCCCCAACTTCGCCCCTGAACTGTTCCGTCGCGCCCAGTTGAAGGATCCCATGAAGATGAAGGCGCTGCAGAAGGGCCTGCAGCAACTCTGCGAGGAAGGCGCCACCCAGCTTTACAAACCGCTTAACAACAACGACCTGATTTTGGGGGCCGTCGGCGTGCTACAGTTTGATGTTGTCGCGCAACGCCTGAAAGACGAATACAAGGTCGATTGTCTATTTCAGCCGGTTCAGGTGGCCACCGCCCGTTGGGTGACCTGCGAAGATGAAAAGAAATTCGCCGAGTTTCAGAAGAAGGCGGCGGATAATCTGGCCGTCGACGGGGCGGGGCGGTTGGTTTATATCGCGCCGACGCGGGTGAATCTTCAGCTGGCGCAGGAGAAATATCCGGGGGTGGAGTTTCATGCTACGCGGGAGCATTGATCTTTAAGCTGGTTGTAGGTTGGGCTAAACGGAGTGCAGCCCAACCTACATCCCCTCGGCAGCCCCGGCCTCCACATACTCAAAACTCTCGCTAAAGATCTCCTGCCCCAACTCATTCAACACCGACACCGTCCAGGTCCCGGTCCACTCCGGCATGAGCGTCTTGCTGGACCAAACGCGCCAGCGCGGCGCACCGACGTTGAATTTCACTTCGGCCATGGTCTGATCTTTGTAGATCCAGCGGTGGGTGGCGGTCTGGCCTGACATGCCTTTGAGTTCGGTGAAGTAGTAGATATGGCGCTGGTCGTTGCCGAGTTCGCTGACGGATTCTTTAGGTTCGCGCTCGACCACGGCGGTGGTGAAGGTGGAGCGGGCAACGGAGCCGCTGATGACACCGACTTCGGTTTTGGGCAATTCCTCGGGTGTGCCGGCCCGTGCCATATTGCCGCTATTGATGAGGGCGGCGAGCAGGGTGACGGCCATGCCGATGTTGAAGGCGTCCTTGTTCATGACAGTTCTCCCCAAAGCCGATGTGGGGACAGTGTAGTGCAAGCGCGGGGAAAAAAATAGTGGGCTAGAGCGCCTCGATACGGCGCATCTGTTGTTTCAGGTTGTCGAGGGATTTCTGCATTTCCACCACCTTCTGGCGTTCCTTGTTGACCACCGCCGCCGGCGCCTTGCGGACAAATTTCTCATTGTTCAGCTTGCCTTCGGTGCGCAGCAGGTCCTGCTCCAGTTTTTCCACCTGTTTGTTGAGGCGCGCCAGTTCGTCCTCCTTGTCGATCAGCCCCGCCATGGGAATGAGCACCTTCATCTCGCCCACCAGGGCGGTGGCGCTTTCGGGGGCGTTGTCAGAGTCGTCCAGCCAGGTGACTGATTCCAGTTTCGCCAGGGTGTTGAGATAGGCGCCGTGTTGTTGCAGCAGGCGGGCGTCGTCGTCATTGCCGTTGGCCAGCAGCACGGGCAGCGGTTTGCCCGGCGGGATATTCATTTCGCCGCGGATGGTGCGCACACCGAGGATGAAGTTTTGCACCCATTCCATCTCGGACTCGCTATCGCGGTTAATCTGTGTTTCATCCGCCCCGGGATAAGGTTGCCGCATCACGGTTTCACCCTCTATGCCGGCCAGCGGCGCGACACGCTGCCAGATCTCCTCGGTGATATAGGGCATCAGCGGGTGCGCCAGGCGCAGAATGTTTTCCAGTACCTTGACCAGGGTGTGGCGGGTGCCGCGCTGTCTGGCCGCGCTGCTGTCGTCGTTATTGAGGATCACCTTGGACAGCTCCAGATACCAGTCACAGTATTCGTTCCAGGTGAATTCGTAAATGGCCTGGGCGACGTGGTCGAAGCGGTATTGCTCGATGGCCTGGGTGGCCTCTTCAATGGCGCGCTGGAGGCGGCTGAGGATCCAGCGGTCGGCCAGGCTCAATTCGAGTTCTCCACCGGCTTGGCCGCAATCTTTCTCCTCCGTGTTCATCAGCACATAGCGCGCCGCATTCCACAGCTTGTTGCAGAAGTTGCGGTAGCCTTCGGTGCGCTGCAGGTCGAACTTGATGTCGCGGCCGGTGGAGGCCAGGGCGGCGAAGGTAAATCTCAAAGCATCCGTACCGAAGGGCGGAATGCCCTCGGGGAACTCCTGGCGCGTCGCCTTTTCGATTCTGGCCGCCATCTCGGGTTGCATCAGGCCGGCGGTGCGTTTGCTGACCAGGGTGTCGAGATCGATGCCGTCTATTAAATCGATGGGATCGAGCACGTTGCCCTTGGACTTGGACATCTTCTGACCGTGACCGTCGCGTACCAGGCCGTGAATGTAGACCTCTTTGAAAGGCACCTGGCCGGTGAACTTGAGGCCCATCATGATCATGCGCGCCACCCAGAAGAAGATGATGTCAAAACCGGTGACCAACACGCTGGTGGGATAGAAGGTTTCAAGCTCGGGCGTTTGCTCCGGCCAGCCCAGGGTGGAGAACGGCCACAGCGCCGAGGAGAACCAGGTGTCGAGCACGTCGCTGTCCTGGGTCAGGGCGACGTCCTTGCCGTGTTTCTGCCTGGCCTGGGCGCGCGCCTCCGCTTCGCTGCGGGCGACGAAGATGTTGCCCGCTTCGTCGTACCAGGCCGGGATGCGGTGGCCCCACCAGATCTGGCGCGAGATGCACCAGTCCTCGATGTTGCGCATCCACTCGAAATAGGTGTTCTTCCAGTTGTCCGGCACGAACCTGATGTCGCCGTTTTCGACCGCCTCGATGGCCGGTTTGGCCAGCGGCCCGACCTTGACGAACCACTGGTCGGTGAGCAGTGGTTCGATGACGCTGTGGGAGCGATCGCCGCGCGGTACCATCAACTTGTGCGGCTCGATCTTGGCCACCAGGCCCAGTGCCTCGAGGTCGGCGACCACCTTCTTGCGCGCCTCGAAGCGGTCCAGGTCGCGGTACTGCACCGGCACGGCGTGATTCAGCTTGGCATCCTCGGTGAAGATGTTGATCATGGGCAGGTCGTGGCGGCTTCCGATGGCGTAGTCGTTGAAGTCGTGGGCCGGGGTGATCTTGACGCAGCCGCTGCCGAATTCCGGATCGACATAGTCGTCGGCGATGAC
>JASBUE010000178.1 GCA_030148045.1 Candidatus Tenderia sp. | reverse complement strand
CCACCCTCCAGATCGGCTGGCCCAGTGAAACCACCCTGGTCAACGGGATAATGGCTGATTTTTGCGATCGCTCCCTGCGTCTGATTGTGGACGACGAGTTTGACGATGAGACGCTGCCCATTGAGAAGGACTGCGTGGTGGTGTCATTCAACATGCCCGGTCAGTCCGAACAGGTCTCCCTGGTGGGGGAGGTCTACCGTGTCGAAAGCCGGGTGTTGGTGGTGATGCTGTCCGGGTTTGTGGAAAAAGGCCGGATCGTGGCGCTGGGTCAGATCGAGATACTCAAGATCAAGGCCAATCTGCTGCAGCACAGCAGCACCAATCTGGCGACGTGATTTTTTGGGGAGAGGTGGCGGCTCGCGCCGGATCCCCCTATTCCAGCCCGAGAATGATGTCCCACTCCTGTCTGCTCACCGGCATGATGGAAAGGCGATTGCCGCGCCGTATCAGTGGCATTTCCTCCAGGCCGGGTTGCTGTTTGAGTTCGGTCAAAGTGATCGTCCGTTTCAGTTTGCGCTTGAACTTGATGTCGACCATGAACCAGCGCGGATTTTCCTCCGTGCTCTTGGGGTCGTAGTATTTCGATCCGGGGTTCCAGGAGGTGAAATCGGGATAGCCTTCTTTCACCACCTCCATGATGCCGACGACGCCCGGCTCTTTGCAGTTGGAGTGATAAAAAAACACCAGGTCGCCCTTTTTCATCTGGTCGCGCATCATGTTGCGCGCCTGATAGTTGCGCACGCCGTCCCAGTGTTCGGTCTGCTTGGGCATATCTTTGAGGTGATCGATGCCGAACACGTCAGGCTCGGATTTCATCAGCCAGTAATTCATGCGGGGTGCTCCGTATTGTTGCGGATTTTTTGGTGATTTTTAGAGTGTGAACCGGCGCACATTGTAAACCGTTGCTTCGGTGACGATGGCGTCCAGCGGTACATCCCAGGGTTGCTGCGGCAGCTGCTCGAATTTTTGCAGCTCGAAGGCGATGCCCACTAGACGTGGTTTGCGCCAGTGGCGGCGCCGGTGCAGGAATTCCAGGGTGCGATCGTAGTAGCCCTTGCACATGCCGAGGCGGTTGCCGTGGATGTCGAAGGCCACCAGGGGCATCAACACCAGGTCGAGGCCGTAACTGCGGGTGGTTTCATGCAGGGGGGTGATCGGTTCGTTGATGCCAAAACGGTTGATGGCCAGGGCATCGTCTTCGGCATAGGGGGCGAACCAGAGGTGGTTGACGTTGGGCATGCCGATGACCGGCAGATGCCAGTGTTTCTTGCGTCGCCAGGCTAGTTGCATCAGCGCCGTCAGATCCGGCTCACCGTCGTTGCTCAAAAAACCGGCGATGCGCCGGCTGTTACGGAATAGGTGGGTGTTGGCCAGGTTGGCGGCGATGGCCCGGCTGGCGTGCTGCCGCTCCGCTTCATTTAACTGCCGGCGTTTGAAGCGAATCTGTGTGCGGATTTCGGCGCGCGAGATCACGGTCGGAATGGCTACGTTAATCAGCTGCAGGAAAAAATAAATGACATCCTCCGCCTGTGCCGTTGGGGCTTTAGACCTTGAACCAAAGGTTCAAGTGGGAACTTGCGCGGATCATTAGGCTTTCCGACATGCGGACATGCACACAGACCCAACAGCCCCGTTCCCTTGGGTTTGCATTAAGGCTCAAAGGTTACTTAGCCCACTTACAAACACCGCAGAGGATGCCTTACCTATTCTAGAGCAAAACGGCGAGGGGCTCAAAATTAGTTGCCATTAAAACCGCTTGACAAGCAAGGCTATCTATTGTCTGGAAAAGAGAATTATTTCCCTGCGGGTTGGGATAAAATGGCGTGGTTAACGGAGGAACGATAAGGAGTATATGATGATGACTCAGGGGGGGAAAACACTACGCAGGAGCAGGCCGCGGGGCGTCAAGCTATGGCTTGATGTGGTGATGGTTTTTTCCCTGGTGGTGTTGGCAGTGGCACTGTATCTGGTAACACCGCAACAGACGCAGCTTGCCCCCCTCTTTGACGATCTCGAATTGCTCTCCACGGTTGAGGAGCCCGACTTTTACCTGGAGCTCGAATTTTACTACTGGCTGGAGCAGCAACATGGCCAGGATTAGTCTGCTGACAGCGCTGCTCGGTATATGGATGACGGCCGCCATGGCGGAGCCGGTGACCTGGGAGCAGCTGGGCGCGGAACAGCAGGCGCTGCTGCAGCCCCATGCCGAGCGTTGGTCATCGCTGTCGCCGCAACAGCAGTGGCGTCTGCAGCGGGGCGCCGAACGCTGGCTGGCCATGACAGCGGAACAGCGTGACATCGCCAGACGCCGTTTCCATAAATGGCAGTCGCTGCCGCCGGAACAAAAGGAGATCATCCGCAAGCGTTTCCGCCAGTTCAAAGGGCTGCCGCCCGGGGATCGGGCGCGTCTCATGCGGCGTGCCCACTGGTTCCAGCAGTTGCCGCCGGCCAGACGGCAGGAGCTGCGCCGGCGCTGGCAGGAGATGCCGCCCCAGCAGCATCGGCAGGTGATCGAGCGGATGCATTCGCGTGCGCGCTAGCAATCGTGTCAACCAAACATGTTCCCCGGCGTTGTAAGCGGTGAAAAATACGGGCTTGGAGGGGAGAAAGTAAGGGGGTGATAGCGAAAAGCGGCCCTCTCGGTTTGGGAAGGACCGTTTTATTTAAATCTCGATCTGCCGTGCACTGGAGAGTGCCGCCTCGATCTTGCTCTGCAGGTTTTTCACCCGGGTGCTGAGGCTGTTGTCGATCTTCTCGGCTTGGCCCTGTTTCTGCATCAGCTCGTGAGTGATATTGAGGGCAGCCACGACGGCGATGTTGTCGCTGCCGGTGGTGCGGCCGCGGTCACGAATCTCGCGCATCCTTTCATCCAGATAGGCGGCGCTCTGCAACAGCGCCTCGCGCTCTTGCGGCGGACAGGCGACGCGGTACTCCTTGCCCAGGATGTTGACGACGACGGGCTTCGGCTCATGGGCCATATTCTTGTTCCATATTCTTCAAACGCATGATCATGGACTCAATCCGGGAGCGGGCCGTTTCGTTCTTCTTCATCAGGCTGGCGCGTTCCGACATCAGGTTGCCGTGCTGTTCGCGCAGGGCCTGATTCTCACTTTTCAGCTGATGGCATAGCTGGATCAGCTCATCGACCCGGAATTCCAGGGACTTGAGATCCTGCTCATGACTGCGTGATTGATCCTGGCTCATAGTCCGCCAATATAGTGGGGCGCGGCCTTATGGTCAACGACCAGGGAGTGTTATTATTAAGGCATTTCTTTGATCAACGAGGATGAGTCCGTGACTGTTGCGCCCCCCGCCTATGATGAAGTGGCCGCTTTGCTATCGGTTTACGGCGATGCCTGCGGCGCGTCCGAGTTTCACGGCATCCTCTGCGCCATGGCCAGCTGTCAGCCGGAGCTGGACGGCGACACTTGGACGCGGCGCATGTTGGACAGCGAGGTGGAGGCGTTGCTTGAAGGCGAGATCGATGCCGTCGACCGGGAGACCGTTAAAGCACTGTTTGAAGACACGGTCAGGCAAATGGCCGATTCGGAGCTGGGTTTTCAATTGCTGCTGCCGGATGACGAGGCCTCCCTGCAGGCGCGCACCGCCGCCCTGTCCAACTGGTGCCAGGGCTATCTCTACGGCCTGAGTCTGAGCGGTATCAAGGACTTCAAGGGGTTTTCCGAAACGGTGCAGGAGTTCGCCCAGGATCTGGTCGAGATCGGCCGTTTGGCCCACGACGAGGAGGACGATACCGCCGGCGGCGAGACCGCCTTCCTCGAGGTCTCGGAATATGTGCGCATCGGTGTGTTGATGCTGCGCGATGAGCTGCGCAACATGGGCGACCGACCCGTCCCCCCGGCCGGTGCCCCCGAAGATGTGGTGCTCCACTAAATGAAACCGAGCGAGTTTGCCAAACGCCGCCAGCGGTTGCTGCACATGCTGGAGCCGGACAGCATCGCGATCTTGCCGGCAGCGCCGGAGCGCACCCGCAGCCGCGACGTGGAATACCCCTATCGTCCCGACAGTGACTTTTATTACCTCACCGGTTTTCACGAGCCGGAGACCATCGCGGTACTGATCCCGGGGCGGAGGCAGGGCCAGTTCGTGCTCTTCTGCCGCGAGCGCGATCCCGAGATGGAAGCCTGGAACGGCCGCCGCGCCGGGCTGGCCGGTGCGGTGGAGCGCTTTGGTGCCGACGACGCCTTTCCCATCGGCGACGTGGACGACATCCTGCCCGGGCTGATGGAGAACAAGGAGCGGGTCTACTACGCCATGGGCAGCCACCCCGACCTGGACCAGCGCATGATCGAGTGGCTCAACCGGGTGCGCCAAAAGGCCCGCGCCGGTATCAACGCCCCGGGCGAGTTCGTATCCCTCGACCACCTGTTGCACGAGATGCGTCTGATCAAGAGCGCCGCCGAGATCCAAGCAATGAAAAAGGCGGCCAGGATTTCCGCGGCGGCCCACCGCCGCGCCATGCAGGTGTGCAAGCCGGGCATGATGGAATACCAGCTTGAAGCCGAGCTGCTGCACCACCTCATGGTCAACGGTTGCCGCCACCCCGCCTATCCCGCCATCGTCGGCGGCGGCGAGAACGGTTGCATCCTGCACTACACCGAAAACGAATCGGAACTCAAGGACGGCGACCTGCTGCTCATCGACGCCGGCGGCGAGTACGACAACTACGCCGCCGATATCACCCGCACCTTCCCGGTCAATGGCCGCTTCAGCGCGGCGCAAAAGGCACTCTACGAAGTGGTGCTGAAGGCACAATACGCCGCCATTGAGCAGGTGCAACCGGGCAACCACTGGAACGCACCGCACGAGGCGGCGGTGAAGGCCCTCACCAAGGGCTTGATCAAGCTCGGCATCCTCAAGGGCACGCCGGCCAAACTGGTCAAGGAGGAGGCCTACCGCCGTTTTTACATGCACCGCACCGGCCACTGGCTGGGCATGGACGTGCACGACGTGGGCGACTACAAGGTGGACGGCCAGTGGCGCGAGCTGGAACCGGGCATGGTGCTCACCGTCGAACCCGGCCTCTACATCGCCCGCGGCAGCAAGGGCGTGGCCAAGAAGTGGTGGGGCATGGGCATCCGCATCGAGGACGACGTGCACGTCACCCGCAACGGCCACGAGGTGTTGACCTCGGGCGCGCCGAAGGAGGTGGACGAGATCGAGGCGCTGATGGCCGGTGAAGAGTCGCGCCGCAAGCGGCGACAGACATGAAACCCGACTACGACATACTCATTGTCGGCGGCGGCATGGTGGGCGCCACCATGGCCTATGCCCTGAGCCCGTTGCCGCTGCGCATCGGTGTGATCGAGGCGGTGCCGTTCAAATCCGACAGCCAGCCCAGTTACGATGATCGCGCCATCGCCCTGGCCTACGGCTCGGCCAGGATCATCGAGACCATGGGCCTGTGGGGCAAGCTCAGCAACAAGGTCAGCCCCATCAAAAAGATTCATGTCTCCGACCGCGGCCACTTCGGCGTGACGCGCATCGACAGTGCGGCGGAAAAGGTGGATGCCCTGGGCTATGTCATCGAAAATCGTCTCGTCGGGGCCGTGCTGGCGGAGCAGCTGCCCAAGCTTGGGAACGTGGAGCTGATCTGTCCGGCCACGGTGAGTCATGTGGAGCTGAGGGCGGACGGCGCCCATTTGACGGTTGCGGGGGAGGGTGAACCGCGCCCGCTCAATGCCAAACTGGTGATCGCCGCCGACGGCGGCAATTCGGTGGTGCGACAGTTACTGGAGATTCCCACCCGCAGTTGGGACTACGGCCAGACCGCCGTCATCGCCAATATCACCCCCGCCCGCCATCATCAGGGAGTGGCCTATGAGCGCTTTACCGACAGCGGCCCCGTGGCCCTGTTGCCCAATGCCGCCGCCGACGATCCCAAACGTTGTAGCCTGGTTTGGACCGTTCGCGGCGGTGACGAAGAACGGATACTGAATCTAAGCGGGGCGGATTTTCTCGCCGAGTTGCAGCAGCGCTTCGGTTACCGCCTGGGTGAATTGGAAAAGGTGGGGCGGCGCAACGCCTACCCGCTCAAGCTGGTGCGCGCCAAACAACAGGTGCGACCGCGTCTGGCCCTGATCGGCAACGCCGCCCATACTCTGCATCCCATCGCCGGGCAGGGTTTTAATCTGGGCCTGCGTGATGTGGCGGTGCTGGCTGATGTGCTGGCCGAGGCCTGCTCCGCGGGTGAGGACGTGGGCGCGGCCGCGATGATGCAGCGTTATGCCGACTGGCGCCACTGGGATCACCGCAAGGTGATCGGCTTTACCGACACCCTGGCCCGGCTGTTCAGCAATCCCCTGGCGCCGGTGGCGCTGGCGCGCAATATCGGCCTGGTCGCCGTGGATGTGGTGCCGCCGCTAAAGCGGATACTCACCCGCCAGACCATGGGGCTGGCGGGCAAGCTGCCACGCCTGGCCATGGGCATGCCGTTGCGCAGCTGATTACCTCCCCATTCCGCCCGCGCTGAATTCGCAGAGATGGTCTGGGTTTTGCGAAGGGTCGCAGTACGAGAGCCAATCGACACCGTAGACATCGAATCCCCCCTCGATATAGCTATAGTCGCCGCCGCTGCCACCGTGGCCGCCGCCCGGGGTGTATGTGAACTGACCGGCGGTGATATTGCTTTGCGATGCGTCGGTGGCCATGTTGAAATCGCCGCTGCCGTCAGTAAGGCCCAGCGTCATGGTGTTGACGAATAGGGCGGGGGTGGAGAAGCTCGTGTAATCGCCGTTACTCATGTCCAGTTCGAATGCCAGCCGGCTCGCGATATTTTCGATGGTCTGCGTGATGCGCGGTTTTACGGCTTCCTGCGTCTTGAGGAATTCCTGCTGCATCTGGCCGTCTTGGATAATCTGGCGCATATAGACACGGTTGGGATTGCCGCTGCCGTTACCCGAGGTCGATGAACCGGCCAGCGGCCCAGTGGCGTTGCCGGCATCGCCGGCACTGGAGGAGTAGGGGGTGCCGCTGCCACCCATGCCGCCGCTCCACCAGCAGCAGCCACCGTTACGTATATAGAACTCGAGGACGAAATCGCTGTTCACATCACCTACAATCACGTGATAGTACTGTGTGCCGTTGTCGTCGACCAGCTCCTGGAGGAAGGGGGTCGAGCAGCCGCCGCCCATGCCGCCGCCCATGCCGCCGCCTTCACAGCTGACGTTGGCCCAGCTGCTGACGACATTGGGGTTAGGCTGAAAGTTAAGGCTGAACTCGGCCTGCACCCATTGTGAAGACAGCAAGATGGACACGAACACAGCCACAACAGGCTGTGGCCAAGCCGCCAGTCGCCTGGTGGGTTGGGTTGGCGCGATTTCGGTTTTCATTTTTTTTGGCGCCCGTGAGGGGTAACCATATTTTAGGGCTGGATATAAATTGGTTCAATAGTAATTTATAATGTATTGATGGGGCTTGATTGATTTCATGTATGGTGTCGGGTGCCGCCGAAAGGCACAGTCGGACACGGCCCGTGTTATCATTCCGGCCCGATTCGGGGGAATGAACTCCTATGTCAGAACAGTATGATGTGGTAATCGTCGGCGGCGGGATGGTGGGCCTGACCCTGGCCTGCGCCCTGGGCGGCTCGACCCTGCGGGTCGCCGTGGTAGAGGCCGGTGTGCCCGAGAGCGACTGGCCGCAGGAGAGCGTCGGCCTGCGGGTGTCGGCCATCACCCATGCCACGCGCCGGGTGTTCAGCGCCGTCGGCGCCTGGCAAGGAATGGTGGAACGCCGCATCACCTCCTACGGCGAGATGCATGTCTGGGATGCCAGCGGTGACGGCGTGATCCATTTCGACGCCGCCGATGCCGGACAGCCCTCGCTGGGCTACATCGTCGAAAACCGCATCATCCAGGCCGCCCTGTGGGCGCGCGCCGACCAGTTCGACAATGTCGATCTGCTCTACCCGGTGCGCTGGCAGCAGTGGCAGGATGCCGGCGAGCGTCTCTGCATCACCCTGGATGACGGCCGCGAACTGCGTACCCGCCTGCTGGTGGGGGCGGACGGCGCCCGCTCGGCGGTGCGTGAACGGGCCGGCATCGAGACCAAGGGCTGGGGGTATGATCAGCACGCCCTGATGGCCATCGTCAAGACTGAAAAGCCCCACCTGCACACCTGCTGGCAGCGTTTCCTGCCCGACGGCCCGCTGGCCTTTCTGCCTTTGCATGACCACTATTGTTGCGTGGTCTGGTCCACGGCGCCGGAACAGGCCGACGAACTGCTGGCATTGGATAAACAGGCGTTTGCCCTGAAACTGGCGGAATCATTCGAACACCGGCTCGGTGCCGTCACCGAAGTGCGTGATCGTGGCAAATTCCCCTTGCGGTTGCAGCATGCGGTGGATTACGTCAAGGACCGCATCGCCCTGGTGGGGGATGCCGCCCATGCCATTCATCCCCTGGCCGGTCAGGGTGTCAATCTGGGGGTGCTGGATGCCGCGGCCCTGGCGGAAACCGTGCTCAGCACCCAGGCCACGCGCCGGGACATCGGTGCCCTGCACAATCTGCGCGCTTACGAGCGCTGGCGCAAGGGCCAGAACATCACCATGATGCTCTCCATGGACGCCTTCAAGCGCCTCTTCGGTACCCGGATGGAACCGGTCAGGTGGGCGCGCAATATCGGTCTGAGCGCCACCAACAATCTGACGCCGGTGAAACGCTTCTTCATGGATTACGCCATGGGAAACCGGGGCGACCTGCCCAAGCTGGCGAGCTGAGACCGGCGCCGGGCCGCGATTTTTCTGTCGTATGAACACCAGGCCCTTACAAGGCTTTGCCCTGCTGATGCTTGCGCTGGCTGCAGTTCCCGCTGCGGCCGAGGGTGCCCGCAGCCCGGAGGGCTGGCGATGGCTTTCGTCCAGGCCTTTCGTGACGGCGAGGTAGAGAGTCTGGTCAGGCTGCATTATGCCGAGCGCCGGACAGAACTGCCGCGCGAGCGAAACGGCTGGCGCATCCTGGTGCGCGATTACCGCCTGGCCGGCTATCGCGTCGCCGATCTGGATGGCGCCGAGCGGGCGCGGCTGGCCCGAGACCGAACCCCCCCCGCCCTGTTGCCGATACGAAAGTTTGTAGCGCAACTGGTTGCCGAGCATAGCGGCGAGCGGCGGGTGCTTGAAAAATATATCGGCGCCAGAAACGGCCGTTATTATTTTGTGTTACCTGATGCGCGCTGAGGTTTGACACCCGCCCGGGCCCGGTTGAGGCGGCGGCAGCGGGTGTGATGACTGCAACATTCACAAGGTGACGGGAGATACCTGCTCTAAATACATCCCTGCAACCGGGCGGTTACTAATCCGAACATAGTAAGCAGCCCGGTGCGCCTGTGTGGGACACGCTGTGAATACATCCCTGTACGCTCGACGACCGCGTCCATGCGGTCGACGGTCCCACACAGGCGCACCGGGCTGCTTATGAACTCCTTTAAATATTTCCACCCCGAGCCAGGACCGCAAGGGTTAGTGCCGTGTGGTGCCGCCGTCAATCAGGTCGCGCCTGACCGCCTGGCCACACGAGGTGCTGTTGTTGATGCGTTCCATGGCATGCTGGCTGCCGGTTTCCTCCCACAGCTCGAAGGCATCGAGCAGGTCGATCTGGGCTGAGCGCCGATTGAGTTCGCGCATGGCGTGCAATACATCCATCATGGGCACGAAGTCTGCCGCCAGCCGGCCGTAAAAACCGTGAATCTTGTCGTGCAGCTGCTGATAGGCGCTGCGGCCCAGATTGACGAAATAGCCGATACTGACCAGGCGGCGTTTGGCGTTTTGTGGGAACAGGCCCGATACCAGCAGGCACTTGTCGCCCACGTCGCGCAGTTTGTCGTGTTGCTGTGCGCCTGTTTGCCGGGCGCCGTCGAGAAACTCCAGCGCCATGACGCTGCTGACCAGCTCCGGGCGCTGGGTGAAGCGCATCAGGGTGAGAACCAGATAGCTCTCCAGGGTTTCGTCGAGCCGGCGGTTGGCCGCCGCCTCGGCATCGCTGACCAGGGCCTGCCACAGGGCGGTCGGGGTGGGTTCCAGCACCAGGCTTGTCATAGGCTATTCCCTCCTTCTTTAAACCCAGTTCCATACTATTAATATCGGTGGTTTCCCACAAGCGCTTGAATAGTGTGACAACGTCCGGCTTAACTTAATCGGGGCACCAGCCGAAAGAGAGTTATACCGCCCCTAGGGCCTGTTGAGGTTTCATTTTCACCACTGTTGCGCCTGAAAAAGCGCCAATCAAGACGCGAGGAGAGAGGTTTGGTTATTCCAAATGAGCGCTCGCGGGGCAGGCTCTCGCTTATGTAGAATAACTACACCGCACTCCTTCCGCCTTGTGGGGCGGAAAAATGAGCTCCAGCAGTGGTGAAAATGAAACCTCAACAGACCCTAGTGTTGATACCGGTTTATATGTGGGTTGCCAGGTTCATACGGGAAGCGGCGATTAAGGGCATGGAAAGGGGGTAAGATGAGATCAAGAAAAACAAGCGTGATTTTTGGGGGGGCATGTTTCGCCTTCTCGTCACTGGCAGCCGCCGATAGCGCAGTGTCCCTCGGCGCCGAGGCGGGCTACCGGGTGGACAGTCTGGACTGGAATGTCGCCGATACCGACGGTGACCCCAATGTCCTCTCCGAACTCACCTGGTCGAGCCTGGAAATCGTGCAGGTCAAACTTAACATGGATGTCACTTATCGCCGCATCAAACTGTTCGGCTCGGCGGCGTACGGCAAGATTGACGAAGGCGAAAATCAGGATTCGGATTACGCCGCCAATGATCGCCAGGCCGAATTCTCCCGCTCCAACAACCGCGCGGGGGGGGAGGTCGCTGACGCCAGTGTGGGCATCGGCTACCTCTTCAGCGGTGACACCGAAAGCGGTTATCAGGGCTATTTCATGCCCATGGCGGGATATTCCATAAACCGGCAGGACCTGAGGATGACCAACGGCTTCCAGACTATTCCCGCCACGGGCAGCTTCGCCGGGCTGAACTCATCCTACGATGCGCAGTGGAGCGGCCCCTGGGTCGGTTTCTCGATAGGGGAGACGGACACCGGCCGCGCCCTCACCTTGCAGTTGGATGTGGTCTTTCTCAAGGGCGACTATGAAGCCGAAGCCGACTGGAATCTGCGCCCCGATTTTGCTCATCCCAAAAGTTTTGAACACCTGGCCGATGCCAGCGGGCTTACCATTTCCCTGCACAGCAGTTATGCCTTCAGCAACAGTTGGGATTTTGTCATGAGTCTGGATTATCGAGACTTTCGCGCCGACGCCGGTGTCGACAGGATCTATCTCGCCGACGGCACCACCATCACCTCCCCCCGATTCAATGAAGCCAATTGGGAATCCATGTCATTCAATGTCGGCTTGCAGTGGCGGCCCTGGCGCTAGCCGCTGTTAACTTCACTCATTCAGCGGGTATAATCCCTCCCTTTTGCAGGCAACGCACTTCAAGGGGGTTTCCATTTGGTCGCCAAAGCGCAGGGCAGTAACGCTGCCGATTACGATCTCTCCACCTTTCAGGGCATGATCCTCGCCCTGCAGAGCTACTGGGCCGGACACGGCTGCGTGGTGCTGCAACCTTATGACATGGAGGTGGGCGCGGGCACCTTTCACACCGCCACCTTTCTGCGCGCCATCGGCCCGGAGCCCTGGCGTGCCGCCTACGTGCAGCCCTCGCGCCGCCCCACCGACGGCCGCTACGGCGAAAACCCGAACCGCCTGCAACACTATTATCAGTTCCAGGTGGTGCTCAAGCCCTCGCCGCTGGAGATCCAGGAGTTTTATCTCGGTTCCCTCAAACTGCTCGGTTTCGACCCGCTGGTGCACGACATCCGCTTCGTCGAGGACAACTGGGAATCGCCCACCCTTGGTGCCTGGGGCCTGGGCTGGGAGGTCTGGCTCAACGGTATGGAGGTGACCCAATTCACCTACTTCCAGCAGGTCGGCGGTCTGGACTGCAAACCGGTCAGCGGCGAGATCACCTACGGCATGGAACGCCTGGCCATGTATATGCAGGGCGTGGACAGCGTCTTTGATCTGGTCTGGACCCGTGGCCCCGACGGCGCGATCAGCTATGGCGACGTCTTTCACCAGAACGAAGTCGAACAGTCGGCCTACAACTTCGACCACGCCGATGTGGACGCCCTGTTCCAATGGTTCGACCACTGCGAGCGCGAAAGCAACAAGCTGATCGAGCTGGGCCTGCCGCTGCCGGCCTATGAACAGATGCTCAAGGCCTCCAACACCTTCAACCTGCTCGATACCCGCCACGCCATCTCGGTGACCGAGCGGGCCCGTTTCATCGGCCGTGTCCGCGCCCTGTCGCGCGCCGTGGCCGAGGCCTATTACACCAAGCGCGAGGAATTGGGCTTTCCTATGTTGCAGCAGGGGTTGAAGCAGGGGGGGCGGGGCTGATGGAACGCAAGGATTTTCTGGTCGAACTGGGTACCGAAGAGCTGCCACCCAAGGCGCTCAAGAAACTCGCCGATGCCTTCAGCGCCGGCATCGTCGATGGGCTGAACAACGAACACCTGAGCCACTCCGCCGTGCACAGCTATGCCGCGCCACGGCGCCTGGCGGTGTGGGTCGAGGCCCTGCAGACGGCCCAGCCGGACGCCCAGACCGAGCGCCGCGGCCCCGCCGTGCAGGCCGCCTTCGACGACAACGGCCTGCCCACCCGCGCGGCCCAGGGCTTTGCCCGCTCCTGCGGTGTGGAGGTGGAGCAGCTCGAGACCCTCGAGACCGGCAATGGCAGCTGGCTGGTCCATCGCGGTTTCGAGCAGGGTAAATCTGCCCAGGCGCTGTTGCCGGCCATCGTGCGGCAGGCGCTGGACAAACTACACATCCCCAAGCGCATGAGCTGGGGTGATCTGACGGCCGAGTTCGTCCGCCCGGTGCATTGGTTGGTGCTGCTGTTCGGCGAGGCGGTGATCGATGCCGAGATCCTGGCGGTGAAATCCGGCCGCGAGAGCCGCGGCCACCGCTTCCATCACCCGGTGCCGATCAGCATCAATCAGCCCTCCGAATACGCCCCGCTGCTGGAGACCGAGGGGCGCGTGGTCGCCGATTTCGACGCGCGGCGCGAGGCCATCCGCGGCCAGGTGCAGGAGGCCGCCGTCAGGCTGGGCGGCAAGGCGGTCATCGATGAGGCCCTGCTGAGCGAGGTCGCCGGCATGGTGGAGTGGCCGGTGGCGGTGGCCGGTTCTTTTGAGCGGCGCTTTCTCGGGGTGCCTGCCGAGGCCCTGATCTCGGCCATGAAGGGTCACCAGAAGTATTTCCATGTGGTCGACGGCGACGGCAAGCTGATGCCCAACTTCATCACCGTCAGCAACATCGACAGCAAGGACATGAACGCCGTGCGCAGAGGCAACGAGCGCGTTATCCGCCCGCGCCTGGCCGACGCCGAATTCTTCTGGAACCAGGACCGCAGGCAGCCCCTGGCCGGTTACCGCGAGGCCTTGAAAAACGTGGTGTTCCAGCAACAGCTCGGCACCCTGTATGACAAGTCGGAACGCATCGCCGGGCTGGCCGTCGTCATCGCCGAACAGCTGGGCGCCGAGCGCGCCGCGGCGGAACGCGCCGGGCAGCTGGCCAAGTGCGACCTGATGTCCGAGATGGTGGGTGAGTTTCCCGAGCTGCAGGGTGTGATGGGGCGCTACTACGCCGCGCACGACGGCGAGCCTGCTGCCGTCGCCGCCGCCATGGATGAGCAGTACCTGCCACGCTTCGCCGGTGACCGCTTGCCCGGCGGCGCCGTGGGCCAGGCCCTGGCCATCGCCGACAAGCTCGACACCCTGGTGGGGATCTTCGGCATCGGTCAACCGCCGACGGGGTCGAAAGACCCCTTCGCCTTGCGCCGTGCCGCCCTGGGGGTGCTGCGTATTATCATTGAGCGGAGGCTGGCGCTTGACCTGACCAATCTCATCGACGAAAGCATCGCCCATTATAAGATTGGCGGACATGAGTTCGACGCTGGGCTCGACGGCCAGGTGTTCGACTTCATGGTGGAGCGCTTGCGTGTCTATTATACCGATGCCGGGGTTGCGCCGGATGTGTTCGAGGCGGTACTGGCAGTTAATGAAAAATTTCCGAGTGAATTTGATGACCGCATTCGTGCGGTGAATTCATTCCGGGCATTGGCCGAGGCTGAAGCGCTTACAGCCGCCAACAAGCGCGCCACTAATATTTTAAGGCAAGCGAGCGAGGCCGATGTGTATGTGCCGGATGATGTGGATATTGCATTGTTGCAGGAGAACGCCGAGAAAGTTTTGAATGATCATATTGAGGCGATGACGGACAAATTTGTTCATGGGCAATTTGATTACACACAAGCTTTGCAGGATTTGGCCGCTTTACGCGAGCCCGTCGATGTTTTCTTTGATGAGGTAATGGTTATGGTCGAGGATACGGCTGTGCGCAGTAATCGCTTGGCTTTGTTGAAGCGCCTGCGAGCCTTGTTTTTGCTCGTTGCCGACGTGTCCCAGTTGCAGGGATAGGCCCTTGCGATGAAACTGATCATTCTCGACCGCGACGGTGTCATCAATCAAGACTCGGATGATTACATCAAGTCGGTGGACGAGTGGCAGCCCATTCCGGGCAGCGTCGAGGCCATCGCCAAACTCTCCATGAATGATTACCGCGTGCTGGTGGCGACCAACCAGTCCGGCATCGCGCGCGGCCTGTTTGATCTCGACACCCTGGCGCAGATGCACGACAAGATGCATCAACTGGTGAACGAGGCGGGTGGCATCATCGAGGCGGTCTTTTTCTGCCCCCACGGGCCGGACGACGGCTGCGATTGCCGCAAACCCAAGGCCGGCATGTTGCGCGACATCGGCGACCGGCTGCGCGTCAATCTCAGTGGTGTCCCTGCCGTGGGTGACTCCCTGCGCGACCTGCAGGCGGCCGAGGCGGTGGGTGCCCGCCCCGTGCTGGTGCGTACCGGCAAGGGCCAGCGCACCCTGGAGAAGCTGGATGGTACGCTGGACTGTGAGGTATATGCCGACCTGGCCAGCTTCGTGGATGTCCTGTTGCTGGAGGAAGGCTGACGGCACCGACATGCAGTATCTGCGTTCCACGATATTTTTCGTCACGATGGTGTTGTCGGCGGTTGTGTTTGCGCTGCCGGCCCTGCTGTTGTATCCCTTCCCGTTCAGTGTCCGTTATCGCTTTATCTCCCAGTGGGCGCGTTTCAATATCTGGTGGTTGAAAGTCACCTGCAACCTAAGCTATGAAGTCGAAGGCCTGGAGCAGTTGCCGCGTGAATCGGCCATCGTCTTCTGCAAGCACGCCTCGACCTGGGAGACCCTGGCGCTGCAGCAAATCCTGCCGCCCCAGACCTGGGTGCTCAAGCGCGAACTGCTGCGCGTGCCCTTTTTCGGCTGGGGGCTGGCCATGCTGAAACCGGTGGCCATCGATCGCGCCTCCGGCCGCAAGGCGCTGAAGCAGCTGATTGATCAGGGCAAGATTTGCCTGGATGAGGGACGCTGGCTGATCGTATTTCCCGAAGGCACGCGCATGGCAGCGGGCAAGATGCACCGTTTCGGCCTGGGCGGCGCTATGCTGGCCGAAAAGAGCGGCCACCCCGTGGTGCCCATCGCCCATAATGCCGGCCATTACTGGCCGCGCCACAGTTTCCTGAAGAAGCCGGGTGTCATTAAAATCAGGATCGGTCCGGTGATCGACAGCACATCCCTCAAGGCCGCCGAAATCAACGGGCGCGCCGAACAGTGGATGATCGCGGCCATGGCTGACATCACCGGTGAACCGGAAGAGATCGTCGAGCGCAAGCAATAACCGCGCGCCGCCGCGCAGTTAACATAATTTAACCTTCCGCGTATTGTTGTCTCGGTGAACTATATTGTTATGCTGTTGCCCTAGTGCGAACAACTCCAAGAAAGGCCGGTATGGACAATCTGTTCAACGACCCCCTGTTTCAATCCGCATTCCTGCCCTTTGTCGTCAGTCTGATTGTGGCACTGATCCTGAGGCCCCATGGTTGGGTCTGGGCCGGCCTGTCAGCGGTTGCGGGCTTCGCCGCCACGGCCTATCTGCTGACCGGCTTCGAACTGTTTCCCCTGCGCAGCGACCGCAAGATCCTGCTGTTGGGCTGCGGGGCCGTCGTGCTCGGGCTGCTGCTGGATGTGCTGCCCTGGCGGCGCGTCGCGCCAGGGCTGTTGTTTGTCGCCGCCGTGGCCGCCGCCCTGTGGTTGGTCTGGCCGCGCTTTCGTTTTACCGAGGGCTGGCCGCTCTGGGCCCTGGCCATCGCCGGGCCGGCCTATGTCGCCTGGCTGGTGGTGAGTTGCGAGGCCTTGCGCCAAAAGTCGCTTCAGGCCGACAGCGTGGTCTTCGCCCTGGCCTTGGGCACGGGGCTGTCAGCCTTGCTCGGTGCCACGGCCCTGTACGGGCAGCTGGCCTCGGCTATCGCCGCGGCGGTGGGTGCGCGCCTGCTGTTGCAAGTCATTGGCAAGCCCGCGGCGGCGGGTTCGGTCATGCTGGTGCCGTTGGTGGCGGTTTGTGCGCTGCTCGGACTGGGGGCGGTGATCTACGCCAAGCTGCCCTGGTACAGCCTGTTGCTGCTGGCCCTGATACCGCTGGTAACTCGCGTGCCACTGTCCATGGCCATACCGCGCTGGTTGCTGGCCGTGGTGACCGTGTTGGTTGCCTGCGTACCCGCGGTGTTGGCAATATTCCTGACGTGGCGGGAGGCGGGTGCACCGCCGATTTAGTTTTTTGGAAAGTTAACCTCAACAATGAAAAGGGGAATAGCAATGCGTAAAGTCTGTATCGCTGTCGCCATGATGGCGTCCATGTCGGCCTATGCCGCAGAGAAATACACCATCGATCCGGCCCATACCTATCCGAATTTCAAGATCAGTCACTTGGGGTTTTCCACCATGCACGGCCGCTTCGGCAAGACCGAGGGTGAATTGACCATCGATTGGGAAAACAATACCGGCTCGGTCAATATTGTCATCGACGCCGCCTCTGTCGATACCGGGATGAAGAAGCGAGACGACCATCTGCGTTCGCCCGATTTCCTCAATGCGGCGGAGTTTCCGGAGATCACCTATGTCTCCGACGATATCACCATCCATCCGGACAAGACCGCTACGGTCAATGGTGAGCTCACCATCATGGGGGTCAGCAAACCGGTGACCCTGGACGTGAAGAGCATCAACTGCGGCGAGCATCCCATGCAGAAGGGCACCTATGTCTGCGGTTTTGATGCCGAGGGCAAGATCAAGCGCTCGGATTTCGGTGTAAGTTACGCCCTGCCGGCGGTGGGCGACGAGATGGAGCTGGAGATCGAGGTGGAAGCGAAACGCAATTAATCATAACGACAATACCTAAGCGATATAAAACCAACGGTGCAGTCGGCGCCGTTGGTTCTTTATGGCCGAGTCGCTGTGCGCGCCGCTACAGCGTGAAGCTGAAATCATTCACCAGCACGCCCGGCAGCCGGGCACTGCTTTCCGAGCGTTTCTCATAGGTGCTGGTGTCAAAAATCCGCTCCCGTTCCCAGGTCAGGGCTACCAGTTTAGCACCGAGAATGTCTAACACGCTTTCATCGAAACGCATCACGTTCAGGGGGGCCACCGGCTCACCGTTTTCCACCCACAGGCAGGCGAAGCGGGTCATGCCGGTAATACGGCAGTGGTTGCGATCGGAATAATTGCAGTACCACAGATTGCTGATATAAATGCCTGTGTCCAGCGCCTTCAGCGCTTCGTCCTGGCGCAAAGCGCCGCCCTCCATTTCCAGCGATTGGGGATGTTCGACACTGCAGTTGACCTCGGTGCCGTACTCCTTGGCGCTGCGCGGGTAGGCCAGGCACTCGCCATATTCGCCGTTGACGATAAGCGGCACGGCGTCGGGTTTGATGAAGCCGCTGCGGGTAAAACGCGCTGCGATGCTGTCGGCATGGTTTTCGGTCAGGGTAACGCGGGCATCCAGTTTGACGCCCTCGCGCACCATCTTGATCAGCGGTGTGGTGGCGGTGCGGTGGCTCTTGAGGCCGAAGCCGCCCCAGTTGAGCAGGCTCATCAGTTCATAAAGGGCCTGCGGGGCGAGAAATACGCGATAGCGCCCCGGCGTGATGGTGACCGGCGTGTTGCCGAGCAGTTTCAGCGTCTCGCGGGCGAAATCCATTTTTTGTTTTAAATAGGCCGGGTTCCAGTCCACCCCGGCGTAATTCTGTTTCACCGCCTTGTCGTCGCGCAGGTAGACACTCCAGTCGAAGTTGAAGTTGAAATTGCTGTGCCAGTTGAACTGGCCGAGGGAGTTGGCGAAGCCGTGAGTCATCTCGCCACCGGCCCAGAGGCCGACCAGATCGAGGCCCGCGGCGCAGTCGATGATCTGGTCGACCGCCTCATGCGTCGGCGGCAGGCAGTCCTTGCCTAACAAATAGGTGTCATGCCATTCGCTGGAGTAATTCAGATAAGGGTCTTGCGGCAGTTGCGGCAAGCGCCGGCGCAGCGCCTGCAGGGCGCGCTCGGCCTGGTAGACGTCGCTGCGCAGATCGCCGTTGATCTGGATCACGGCACCGGCCTCACGTTGGTTTTGGATCAGGTCCAGTTGCAGACTTTGTTGCCGCACATGACCAGCCTGGCGGATGCGATTGCGGTTGAAGCGCACGAAATCCGATTGCTCGCCGTCGTAATTGAGCAGCAGCACTTCGCCATCCTTGAGAGAGCCGCATAACTGTTCACTCAGCTGGCGGAAATGGATTTCCATTTCAGGCGCCTCCGAAGACTTCGATATCGTGAAACACGCAGGCCGGTGAGGCGTGCCCCACCTGGATGGCCTGGTTGGGCTCGCCCTTGCCGCAATAGGGCGTGCCCCAGATTTCGAAACTGGCGCCGTTTCCGACACCGGCCAGACTACGCCAGAAAGTGGCGGAAACGCCGCGATAATTGGGATTGCGCACGATACCTTTGATCTCGCCGTCTTCGATGATGCGTCCCAGTTCGCAGCCAAATTGGAACTTGTTGCGGCTGTCGTCGATGGACCAGGACTTGTTGGTCTCCATCAGCACGCCGCGCTCGATGGAGGCCACCAGCTCATCGAAACTGTTCTTGCCGGGTTCCAGGTTGAGATTGGCCATGCGGTCGATGGCCGGCCGGTTCCAGTCGCAGGCGCGGGCATTGGCCACACCGGCCATGCCGGCACGGGCCTGGGACACGACGCCGCCCAGCGGCCGTTCCAGGATGCCGTTGCGGATGACGAAACAGCGCTCGGCCGGGGTGCCGTCCGCGTCGAAGGCGTAGCTGCCCGCCTCGCGCGCCAGTTCCGGGTCGAAGGT
>JASBUE010000177.1 GCA_030148045.1 Candidatus Tenderia sp. | reverse complement strand
CTGGGAGGGCCGTTGCGCAGCATGTCCACCGATTTATCGGCCGGATTGCCGTCATAGCCAATGGCGGATTCGTAGCGTTGATAGCCGTCGTCTGGATCGCTATCGGCAGGGCCGTAGCCAGCGGCGGCAGCAGACTGGGCCCGCCGCGTCGTCAGCTTGAATAACAAAAAGATGATCAGGCCGAAGATGAGCACATCCATAAGGTTGACACCCTCAAAGGCGCCGCCGAAAAGCAATGCACCGAGCAGGCCGCCCATGGCCAGGGTGCCCAGCATGCCCATGAGGCCGCCCTGTTGCGCTAGTTGTTGTTTGCGCGAGGTATTTCTTTGCTGGGCAGGCGTGGCCTGTCGAGGTTGCGCGTAGTCCTTGTCGGCGCCGTTTTTCTTCAGCGGTTGACTGTAGCCGAACTTGCCACCGAAGGACTGGCCGCCACCGAAGCGTTTCGCCTCGGCAACCCCCATGTCTGTCAGCAGCAAAGTGATGCCGGCCAACAGCACTGCAACAAAAGTGCATAAGGTCTTCATGATATTCCCCCAACGGAAAAGCAATTGCGCCGCGTATTCTACCCAAAAGCGGGGACGATGCCCATTTGGAAAGGCGATTTCATTTAAATAATTTAAGTGGGCAAAATAATTGGCCTGACAACAGCGGGTTGCAATAGTAAATAAGTTCTTTCCAGGTAAAAAGTGAACGAATTAAACGGAGCCTCGGCCAAGATGTCGACCTTGGAAATCATAGTGCTGGTGGCGGGGCTGTTGCTGCTGACCCTGTTGGTGGCGGTGTTGACCTTTGCCTGGACTCTTTGATACGTCAGCCGGAACGCTGGCTCGAGGCGGTCATGCGCCTTGCCATAAAATAGATTCAAGGTATCCGCTGACGACGCACGATCGGTTTATAATGCTGCGTTGATGGTTGTTAAGTGATTAGTGTCATGGCACGTTACCGGCCGCCCCAACCCAAATCCTCGCTCTATATCACCGCCGAAGGCTATCAGGCCCTGCAGGACGAACGGGAGGCCTTATGGAAACGGCGCCATCATGTCACCCAGGCGCTGGCGGCCGCGGCGGCCGAGGGCGACCGCTCCGAAAACGCGGAATATATCTACCGAAAAAAAGAACTGCGCGGGATCGACCGGCGGCTACGCTATCTGCAAAAACGTTTGCCGGATCTGAACGTGGTCAGGCAGCTGCCCGCCGACCGGACGGCCGTCTTCTTCGGCGCCTGGGTGCGTCTCGCAGGCGAGGCGGGCGGGGAATCGGTCTATCGTATTGTCGGTCCCGACGAGTTCGATGTCGGCAAGGGCTACATCAGCATGGATGCGCCCATGGCACGGGCGCTGATGAAAAAGCGTGTCGATGATGAAGTGACGGTGCATACGCCCCAGGGCGACAAGCTCTATCACATTATCGAAGTCGCCTATTCAAAGATCGAGTGATCGTTCGATCGTCTCCCGGGTCGTTTGCGGACAGTTGCGCGCCACCAGTTGACGCACGGTGTCGCGCAATAGATTCAGCGCCGCTTTGCGACCGGAGACGCCGCATGTCTCGATCACAGCGGCCCAGGCTTGTCTCTGTATCACCTTGGCGACGAGCAGCCGGCGTTGCTGGGAATTCAGTTCGCGCATGAATTTGTCATCCGCAAGCGCCGGGATAAGCACCTTGCCCAGCGCCGTCATGCAAAACTCGTAGCCCCGCTTGCCATGGGCGAAGCCGATGATCTCCCGCCAGTCATGCAAACTAAGGTCGGCCTTGTCGGGCACACACCCCTGCAGCAGCAGGCGCGCCAGCTCCGCATCGAAATCACGCAGCGGGTCCGACAGCAGATCGGGCAGTTGTGCCTGCATCTGTTGCTGGACCTGCCCGACAAAGCGCCGCCCCTTGTCTGAAACGGGCCGCAGCATGATCAGCGAATGGCAGCCGCTGCTGTGTTCGCGTGTCAGGCCCAGACGGGCGGGAACAAAGTCCAATCGCCGCCAAAATCGCAACAGCTCGGCGGTGACACCGAAGCTGGTGCCGACACAGTCATATACTCGTGCGTCGGCATTGTCGCTGATTGCTCCAACCAGCCTGCTGCCCAGGCCGCGTCCCTGTAGCACTGGATGTACGGCGATGCGCATCAGGCGCAGATAACGCAGGGACGGTGCTTCGACCATACCGGCATGAAACGCCAGTGACTGCGGCAGTAAGTGGCCGGGCAGCCGGCGTCGGCCGAGATAGACCTGTGTGCCCAATTTCTCATCCAATCCACCCTCTTTTATCAGCAGGGCGACGGCGACGATATGCCGTCTGTGGCGCAGGACATGGATTTGCAGCCCCGGGCTATCGAGCAGCTGGCGCAGGTCATTGGGACGGGTGCGGTAGTGTGCCAGCACCAGTAGCCCAAACACTTGCGACAATAAAGTTTCATCCTGAATAAGCCGGTCACGAGGGAGGCGTTCGGCGCGGCAGTCATCGGCCATTATCATGTTGATCTCGGTTTCAGCGGCAATGCTTGCATTGAGCAACAGGGCATCAAAGACGAATTGTTCCAACGGGTCGCCCTCGGCCCAGCGAATCGGCTGCTGCAGACGTAGCTGTTGCCACCCCGGTGTCTTCCGGTCCAACACCTTGTTAAAACGCAGAGCGAAACCGCGGCCGGTGCCCTCATAGCCATGCACCGTGGTGGCGAAGGCAATCCGCGCATGCTGTGCTAGCAACATATTTAACATGGGGGCGGGTATGGCGGCCGCTTCATCCACCAGCAGCAGGTCGGTCTCGGGTCTGGTGGCGATGAGCTCGTCCGGCGCCATATATTCCAGTCGTCCCTCATCCGTCTCGAGCAGGCCGCGCGCCTGGCGGTTGCCGGGCAGCAGTCGATGGGCATGTTGAAACACCGCCGCCACCGCATCAAGCCGGGGCCCGGTGACGATGATCCGTCTTGCTCCCTGTCGCAGTAGTTGTGCGGCGGCGATGCCCAGCGCAGAGGATTTGCCCCGGCCACGATCGGAGACCAGCACCACCGGACGGCGGCGATGGCCGTGCGCCACCTTGATGATGGCTGCCACCGCTTGCGCCTGGTCCTCGCTGCGATAAGGGCCGGTGCTTGCGTCTTGGGGCGCGGCTTGGGGAGCCGATGGTATCGGCGCGGGAACGTCCTCCTGCGTCACGAGGGCAACACCCTCTGCCCGCTGTGCCACCGAAATAAAGCGTTGCAAAAACAGGCTTTGACTCGAGTCGTCCGGAAAAAACCGTTCGGCCTCGGGGTCGCGCAGACCGGGCCAGGCCGATAACGGTGGTGTCAGCAATAACAATAAACCGCCGCCCCGAATCAATCCCGTCACGGCACCGAAGGCGTCCGCATCGAAACCACGGTGGGCATCATAGACGACAAGATCCGCTTCGCCACCGAGGTGTTTGAATACCTCGCTGTTCGTGAGTTTCCTTTTGCCCTCCAGCGATTGGCGGGATACCCACAGGCTTTGTTCCGCAGAAAACAGCGAGGCAATGTTGTCCGCTAGCCGAATGCTCCACTCACCGGGCCCACTCAGCATCAGGACACGCCGCTGTCGGGTCGCCAGGGCGGACTGCTGCAGGGAAGCGGCCAGCGCCAGAATGGCATTGAATTGTGCGGTGGGCTCAGGCATTGATACGGAGTTTTTCAAATGCTGCAATACTAGCATGCTGTCGAGCCGGCCAAACAGCTGTAGGGCACCTCTAAAATCCGCTCAAGCCACGAGGACGGCGTTGGAATTGTGATCGAAATGCGCTTGTACTGCATGTACACCGCGCATTTCCGCCTTGATCGAATTTTTAGAGGAGCCCTGTAGTAAAATAGCGCCATGCCAGCCATCGTCCTCACCACGCTCAACGCCCGTTACATTCACACCGCTTTCGGTTTGCGATACCTCAAGGCCAATCTGAATGAGCTTGAGCACGATTGCGAAATCGTCGAATTCACCATCCATGAACGGCCCATCGATATTGCCGAACGGTTGTTGATCTTTAAGCCTGCGATCATCGGCTTCGGTGTCTACATCTGGAATGTGGAGGAGGTCACCAAAGCGATCGCGCTGATCAAGCAGATCAGCCCCGAAACCGTCATTGTGGTCGGCGGTCCGGAGGTGAGTTATGAACAAAAACAACAGACGGTGTGCCGACTCAGCGATTATGTGATTGCCGGTCCGGCCGATGTATCGTTTCGCAATTTATGCCGCGGGATTTTGCAGGGGCCCAGGCCGCCTGACAAGTTCATATCACAACAGCCGCCGCCTCTTGATGAGATCAAGTTTCCATATCATCTCTACAGCGACGAGGATGTGGCACACCGTATTGTTTATGTAGAGGCCTCGCGCGGCTGTCCCTTCAAATGCGAGTTCTGCCTATCGGCTCTGGACAAGACGGCGTGGCCGTTTGAGCTTGATCAATTTCTCATGCAGTTGGAAATACTTTATCAGCGTGGTGTGCGCCATTTCAAATTTGTTGACCGTACTTTCAATCTGAAAATCGATAATAGCATTCGCATTCTCGAGTTCTTTCTCGCACGAATGGATGAAAATCTATTTTTGCATTTTGAATTGATCCCCGATCATCTGCCCGGGCGTTTAAAGGAGGTTATCACCCGTTTTCCACCAAAGAGTCTACAATTCGAAATCGGTGTGCAGAGTTTCAATCCTGAAACACAACAATTGATCAGCCGCAAACAGGATGAACAAAAAACGGAAACCAACCTGGCCTGGATCAGAAACCAAACCCATGCCCATATTCACGCCGACCTAATCATCGGCCTGCCGGGTGAAACGATGCAGAGTCTTGCCGCCGGTCTGAACCGCCTGGTAGAACTGGACCCGCATGAGATCCAGCTGGGCATGCTCAAGCGGCTGCGCGGCTCACCGATTGTGCGTCATGTCGATGAGTATCGAATGCGTTTTAATCCGCTGCCGCCTTATAACATTCTCAGCAACAATGTGATTGCTTTTGGCGACATGCAACGCCTGAACCGTTTCGCCCGTTACTGGGATATGATCATCAATTCCGGGCGTTTCAAACACAGCAAAGCGACCATCCTAACGGACGATCCATTTCATCGTTTCATGCGTCTGAGTGACTGGTTGTACGCCGTCACGGGCCAGACGCACAGGATTGCGCTGAAGCGGTTATTCGAGTTGTTGTACGACGGTTTGGCGGCGCAACCGGGGGGTGATCTCGGTGAGATAAGCCGGTGTCTGCTGCGTGATTATCAATGTTCGGGATTGAAGGGAAGCCCCTTGTTTGGACAAGGTGATTATGCGCGTAAACAGATTGCCAACGGCGCTGCCAAGCGCCGCCAGCAACGTCATTGAGTGTTTATCCTACTTCAAGTTTTTGCGCTAACTTGTTGATGATTCGTGGGTGGCACCGGTTGCGCCGGATTCATCAAATTAAATCGGCTTTTGTTATTTGATTTTGCTGCTATAGTTAGTGGGCCTGACGATTCTTCAAGAATGCTCTTGTCGGCTGTTGAGCATGAATGATCGTAACCGCTTGATAGCTATAGGGGGGAATCACCATGAAAGATTCGTTTAATTACGCAAGCTTTTCGAATGCATTGTTTGTCCGCAGGGGAAATCGTAAACCGAACCAGAAACGCAGTGTCATTATCGAAGCTGATGAGTTGAGTTTATCCCAAGATTACCAGGTTAAATATTATCCGCCCTATCTGTGCCAGGACACCACGATTAAGACCCCGTGCAAGAAATAACCGACCAAGATATTCGCTGAAAAATATGCCACATTTTTGTGGCATATTTTTTTGCTCTGGTCCTCCCCTCGCCGCGATCTGCTGCACTAATCTGTGCAGCACTCTATAATGGTGTCTGGTCCAATCAGAAACGATCAGTCATGAATCAACAGCGCCAGTCCAACGTTATTATCAGCCAATCGGTTGCCATTCTCGTGGATGGCAATAACATCGAGCGCAGTATCCATAGCGAAACCGGCGACAATCAAACCATGCTCAACTTCGATACGCTGGTGCCCCGCTTGCTGGATAATCGCGGCCTGAACCGCCTGGTCTATTTCCGCGAAGGCCAAACCATTTCGGCCAAACTGCAGGAGCGACTGCATACCAACTTTCACGGTTCGGTACGCCCTTGCCATAAATCGGCCGACATTCCCATTACTATCAAGGCTACCCAGCTGGCCAGCAAGGTCGACACCATTATCATCATTTCGGGTGATTCCGATTATGTCGAGCTGGTGCGCTATCTCAGGTCCGAAGGTGTGCGCGTTGAAATCGCCGCCGTGCCTGCCGCCACGTCGCAGCTGTTGCGTGAGGAGGCCGACTATTACCATGAGATCACCGAAGAGGACTGGTTTACGCTGCAGCCGAAAAAAACACTTAACCGCAATTTCAACAACCATAACAATCACAGGTCCCTCGCTTGAGTTGTCGCTGTGTTACCCGCCAAATCAGGTTCGGGTGTCGGTGAAACGCGCTTGAAAAGCCATGATCGCCTTGAGCGGCCAAACCTTAGCGCTTCGGATCATAACCGGCGTATTCAACGCCGGACAGCCGTGCCATTTCGTAATTAAAGGTGGCCAGGTCGTCCTTGCTGAATTGGTTCAGATGATCGTGGCCGCAGGCGCGCGCCATTACCTGCATCAAGGAGACCGAGGCGGTGAGGAAATTGGCCAGCCGTTTCGCGCCCGTCTCCACATTCAGGCGTTTACGCAGTTTCGGATTCTGCGTTGCCACGCCCGAGGGGCAGTTGTTGGTGTGGCAGATGCGCGCCGCCACGCATCCCACCGCCTGGATGGCGCTGTTGGCGAGGGCGATGCCGTCGGCGCCCAGAGCCAGGGCCTTGATGAAGTCGCCGGGCAGGCGTAGCCCGCCGGTGACGATGAGGGTGACCTTGCCACTGGCGCCCTTGTTGTCCAGATAACGGCGTGCCCGTGCCAGCGCCGGGATGGTGGGGACGCTGATATGATCACGGAACAGCAACGGCGCCGCGCCCGTGCCGCCGCCACGGCCGTCGAGGATGAGGTAATCGGCACCGGCCTGCAGTGCGAACTCGATGTCGCGTTCGATATGGTTGGCGCTCATCTTGAAGCCCACGGGGATACCCCCCGTGATCTCACGCACCAGGTCGGCGAACTGCTTGAACTCCTTGGGCGTGCTCAGATCTTCGAAAGCGGCGGGTGAAACCGCCGGCGTGCCTTCGGGCAGGCCCCGGATCTCGGCGATCCGCCCCACGTTCTTCGTTGCCGGCAGGTGCCCGCCGGTACCGGTCTTGGCCGCCTGGCCGGCCTTGAAGTGAAACGCCTGGACTTTGGTCAGCAGCTCTTCACGGTAGCCGAACTGGGCGCTGGCCAGTTCGTAAAAATAGCGGCTGTTGGCCTGCTGCTCCTCCGGCAACATGCCGCCCTCGCCGGAGCAGATACCGGTGCCGGCCAGTTCGGCGCCCTTGGCCAGCGCCAGCTTGGCCTCTTCGGACAAGGCGCCGAAACTCATGTCCGAGACGAAAAGCGGGATATTGAGTTCCAGCGGTCTCTTGCTTTCCGGCCCGATGACCAGCTTCGTGCCCACCGCCGCGTCTTCCATACGTGGCTTTTTGGCCAGCTGGGCCACCATGATCTGTAGATCATCCCACGCCGGCAGTCGCTGGCGCGGCACACCCATGGCCGCCATCGGGCCGTGTTGGCCGAGCCTCTCCAGGCCGTCTTCAGCCAGCTGGTGGATCAGTTCGACGGTGGGTTCCTCTGCGGTCGCTTTGGGGCGCGGCATGCGCCCTTCTTCTGCGTTGTCGCCAGGTTCCTCCCGGCCGACCTGATCGTCGGAAAAATGCTGATGGGTGCCGTCACAATAGGGTGTATTGCCACTGTGTTTGCAGGCGCACAGCCACGCGTCTTCATCCTTGTCGACGCTGAAGGGCAACGGCGTGATACCGGTGCCGGCGTGAGATCCGTCGCAGAACGGCTGATTGCCGGAGCGGCCGCAGCGACAGAAGTAGTACTCCTTCCCCTTGGCGAGCTGGACATTGACGGGCTTGTTGTCGGCGATGATGGGTTTGTTCAAGGCGGTGTCTCCCTCTGCTGGCCGCGGTGATGTTGATATATCCCATCTTAGGAGAGATCACCGATCAATAACAAACCGACCTCACCGCGAACGACAGCGACTCACCCGGAAAGTCGTCCAGACAGAAGACGGTATGCCAGGCGCACTCGTCCAGGCTTTTTTGCGGCAGCAGGATGACATCGCCGGGATCGAGGATATAACCATACCCCTTGCCGATGAGTTGACGATAAAATCCGGGGCAGCGGTTGAGCAGTAGTTCCAGGGGCTCGTTGTCGCGTTCGTCAAGCCATTCATTCAGCTGGCTACGCTGCGCGCTTTTCTGTTGGAGTTGTTGCAGTGCATCGGTGTCGGGCATCAGTTCGATGAGTGCCGTTGCGTTTTCCGGGCCGGTGACGAAAGCCTCTATTGCGTCCATCAGCTGTGATTTGGAACAGGCCAGCCAGCCGCTGCGGCCGTGAAGCTGGGCAAACACCACGCCCAGGTGGCCACGCTCCACGTCCTGGTGAAACTGGGCGCCGCCGTTGGGGGCGTTGAAATAGATGATGCGTTCCACATAGGCCGGCCGCTCGATGTTGAGCATGGTCTGCAGCCAGCGCTCCAGTCGTGGGTTTTGGCTGATGATGGCCGACTCGGGAAAGATGGCCTCGGTCAACCGGGCGGCATACCGTTGCCGCGCCGGATCGGAGGCCACGTCCTCGTAGCCGACCATGCCGAAGGAGAAACGAAAGCGCAGCGAGGCGTCGTCCTCTTCAAACGAAAGCCAGGAGGCCTTGCACCACAGATTCTCGCCCACCACCTCGCCGCCCTCGACGGCGTCGTATTCCACGGTTTCGATTTCCTGGTCGTCGCCCTCGTCCTGAAACGCGGAGAGCATCTCGAATTGTGCCGTTGTGCGGTCGATGTAGCGGGGTTGTGCGAACAGCGCGGCGACCTCCTCGCCTGCGGCGACCTGTGCCATCAATCTCAGTGACCGCTCGATATGCCGTTGATGCGCGCCCAGTTGGTTGTGGACAAAGCCGGGGAGAACGTAGGCGTTGGCGTCGGCCCAGGCCCTGGCGGCTTCATGGACGTCGATCGTTGGTGGCTTATCAGTTGCAGAAACCCAGCCCAGCGCGGTGCCACGCCGTTTGAGCAAGGCGGGGGCCTTAAGCCCCTTTTGTTGGGCGATGGCATGGGCCTGTTCTTGAGAGGCCTCGGGCCCGGCAATATAGACGAGGTGTGATTGCTGCATGATAATTCCCTGATCCGGTACGCGGTGCCCAATCATACCTGTTGCGCCAATCGAGTTGCACTCGGGTTTTGGTTACAATGGCGCCATGTCCACGCCCCCCTACTCCGTCCGTGTCAGTGCCCGCGCCAAGCGCCTGCAGCTCAAGGTGTTGCCACCGGGCAGGGTGGAGGTGGTGGTACCGAAGCATGTCAGCCTCAAACATGTGCCGCTCTTCGTGGCCGAGCACAGCCATTGGCTGCGGCGGCAGCTGGCGCGTATGACGGCCGTCTGTGCCGCCGGGCCGCTGTTGCCCGATGTTATCCGCTTGCCCGCCGTCGCCGAGCAGTGGCAGGTGGCGTATTGCCAGGCTTCCCGTGGCCGGGTGGTGCGGTCGGACGAGTGGCGGTTACAGGTCGGCGCAGCGGGTGAGCGCCAGGCCTGTCGGCTGTTGCAGCAGTGGTTACAGCAGCGTGCCAGGCAGTTGTTGCCGCCCTGGTTGGCGCAGCTTAGCCGCGAGCTGGGGCTGGACTTCAACCGCGTCACGGTGCGGGCGCAGAAGAGCCGTTGGGGCAGCTGTTCGGCGCAGAAAAATATCAATCTCAATCGGGCGCTGCTGTTCGTCTCGCCCGGTACGGCGCGCTATCTCATGATCCATGAGCTGTGCCATACCGTGCATCTCAACCATTCGTGGCGCTATTGGGCTTTGGTGGAAAGCTTTTTGCCTAGGTATCGGGATCATGAGGCGGAGCTGCGTCAGGCCATGCAGGCGATCCCGCGCTGGGCGCTGCCCGGTTTCTACGAGTAGGTGCCCCTTGTTATACTCGAGCGCTCAACTCAACTTAAAACGATGGCCGGCCAAGCGCTGCGGCCGGGTGCTGGGGAAACGTGATGAAGTGGATTATTTTCGAGATCACGATGCTGGTCGTGGCGGTGGCGTTCGTGGTTTTTCTGGCCTTGGACGATCACAAAAATCGTCGCCTGCGTGAACAGGAGGATCGTCAGAAAAGGCTGCAGAAAGAACGCCATAAAGATACCCCCGAGGAGCGGAGTTAATCGGCGCTCTGGGCTGCTGTTTCCGGCAGTGAGATCTCCATGGCGATGGGCAGATGGTCTGACAGTGCCTGGTTCACCACCGTGACTTCATTTACTTCCAGCGCCGAGGTGGTCAGGATGTGATCGATGTTGCGCGCCGGGCGCCAGCTGGGGAAGGTCAGATGGGTCTCCTCCGGCGCGCGCAGATCGGTCCGCTCGAACAGTTTGCGCATCTCCTCGCTATCCAGCGTGCAGTTGAAATCCCCCATGACGCAGGCGTGGGAATAGTCGTTCACCAGTTCACCAACGAAATCGAGTTGATATTGGCGCGCCCGCTTGCCCAGGGCCAGGTGCACCAGGAACAGCACCAGGCTGTGGTCGTGCGGACTGAAACGCACCATCAGGGCTCCGCGCCCGGGCATCATGCCGGGCAGTTTATATTCGGTGACCTCGCTGGGTCTGAAGCGGCTCAGGATGCCGTTGCTGTGCTGGGCGAACTTGCCCAGGTTGCGGTTGGTCTGGTTGTACCAGAAGGGAAAACGGCCGTGGTGGGCCAGGTATTCCACCTGGTTGACGAAGTGGCTGCGCAGGCTGCCGCCGTCCACCTCCTGCAGGCCGACGATGTCGTAATCGCTGACCACCTGGGCGATCCGGTCGAGGTTGTCGAGACACTGGGAGTGCGGCAGGATATGCTTCCAGCTATGGGTCAGGTAGTGGCGCGTCCGGGTGGAGGCGATGGCCACCTGGATGTTGAAGCTCATCAGCCTGATCCTGCGGCCGGTAGCGGCGCTGCTGTGGGTGGTGGCGTTGACGTAGTCGGCGTGTTGCATATTTCTACAGTTGGATGACTGTCTCGCCCAGTTTGGCGGTCAGCTTCAGGTTTTCTGAATAGTCCACCGGGCAGTCGATAACGCTCACCGTATCGTCGGCCAGGGCCTGTTTCAGGGTCGGTAGTAGGTTCTTCGTCTTGTCAATGCGATAACCCTTGGCGCCGAAGGATTCGGCATATTTGACCAAATCCGGATTGCTGAAGTCCACATGGCTCTTGCGGCCGTAGTGACTCATCTGTTTCCACTCGATCAGGCCGTAGCCGCCGTCGTTCCAGACCAGGATGACGATGGGGGTGTTGAGGCGCATGGCGGTTTCGATCTCCTGGCTGTTCATGAGAAAACCGGCGTCGCCGGTGACGGCGACGATCTTCTTATCAGGATAGGCCAGTTTGGCGGCGATGGCACCGGGCACGGCGATACCCATGCTGGCGAAGCCGTTGGAGATGATGCAGGTGTTGGGCTGTTCGCAGCGGAACATGCGCGCCATCCACATCTTGTGGGCGCCGACGTCGCAGATGGCGATGTCTTCGATGCCCATGGCGGTGCGCAGATCCCAGATCAGTTTTTGCGGTTGCACCGGGTAGGCTTGGCTTTCGGCGTGTTCGTTCATGTCCTGGATCAGCGCCTCGCGCAGCGGCCGGAACGGCTCACCCTGATGGGGCGTGGCCAGCTCGGCGATGCGTTGCAGGCTCTGCTTGATGTCCCCCACCACCCCCATCTTGACGCTGTAGTGGGCGTCCACCTCGGCCGGCTCCACATCGATATGGATGATGGTGCGGTCCTTGGTCGGGTGCCACAGGTAGGGGTGGTATTCCACCAGGTCGTAGCCGACGCAGATGATGACGTCGGCCTTGTCGAAGCCGACGCCGACATAATCCTTGGCCTGCAGCCCGGCGCTGCCCAGGTTCATGGGGTGCTTGAAGGGTACCACCCCCTTTGCCATGAAGGTGTTGCTGACCGGAATGTTGAGCCGGGCGGCGAAGTCGGCCAGTTCTTTGGCGGCGCCGGCGCGCACCACGCCGTGGCCGGCCAGGATGATCGGGTGCCTGGCGGCCGAGATGGCCTGGGCGGCCGATTCGATGCGCACCTGGGAGGGGGCGGGCATGACCGGTTGCTTCGACCACAGTGGTGCGTCATCGATCTCCATGTCGGCGATGTTCTCGGGGAATTCGATGAAGCAGGCACCGCTCTTTTCGGTTTGCGCCAGCTTGAAGGCCTTGCGTACCACCTCGGCGACGATGTTGGGGCTCAGCAGCCGCGCCGAGTACTTGGTGATGGGACGGAACATCTCCTCCAGGTCGAGCACCTGGTGGGATTCCTTGTGCAGACGGTTGGTACCGGCCTGGCCGGCGATGGCCACCAGCGGGGCGTGGTCCATGTTGGCGTCGGCGACGCCGGTGATCAGGTTGGTGGCGCCGGGGCCCAGGGTGGAGAGGCAGACCCCGGCGCGGCCGGTCAGGCGGCCGTAGACATCGGCCATGAAGGCGGCACCCTGTTCGTGGCGCACGGTGATGAAGCGGATGCTGGAGTCGAGCAGGGCGTCCATCACCGCCAGGTTTTCCTCGCCCGGGATGCCGAAGATGTACTCGACCCCCTCGTTCTCCAGGCAGCGGACGAACAGTTCAGCCGCTTTCATGTACTTGATGTTTATCCGCCTTAACTTTCTTTTTCGACCAGCGCTTCCACGGTCTCCAGCATGCCGCGAAAACCGTTGGTCTTGCCCGGGTCGGTGAGGTACTTGCCATTGACCACCATGGACGGGGTGGCGCGCACGCCATAACGTTTGCCCAGTTCGGCAGCGCGGCGCACCTTGGTCTCGACCGCGAAGGAGCGGAAGGCCTTTTCGAATTTTTCCCGTTCGACACCGTTTTCGACAAACAGCTGGGCGATCTCCTCCTCGCTGTTCAGGCGCCGTTTCTGCAGGTGAATCGCCTCGAAAAAGGGTAGGTGGATCTGATCCAGCACTCCCAGCGCCTCGGCGGTGTAGAAGGCGCGCGCGTACAGCGCCAGGGTGCCGTTGAAAATGGCGGGCAGGCGCACGAACTCAACATTGTCGGGCTTGTTTTTCAGCCAGCGCTCCAGCATCGCTTCGAAACGGTGGCAGTGGGAGCAGCCGTAGGAGAAGATTTCCACCACCTCGATCTTGCCTTCTTCGGCGGACGTGGGTTGTGGTGGAACAATGGCCAGGTAGGTGGTGCCCTCCTGCAATTGCGCCGCATTGACGCCCGCCACAGCAAACAACGGGATCAGCGTCAGCAGGGCAAGTTTGAACAGTTTCATTATGCGATATCCTTATTATCAAAAGGTTTCTCGATTGGGTAAAAGCGGATCAGGTCCGCAAATTGTATCTGATTGTCGCCGGCTTGTGGGGCGTCCGAAACCCGGGCGCGGCGCGCTAGGACATAAGACCGGTTTGTTGCTATTATCGTTCTGAATTTTTTCACTATTTTTAAGGAGCAGGCGCGTCATGTCCGGCAAAGGGATTGATCTTAAGGCCTTTATGAACCAGCAGTATCTGTGCGAGTCCTTGACCATGAGCGAGGTCGAGAAGCTGCTGGAATACACTGAACTGGTCTCCTTTAAGAAGAACGAGACCATCGCCCCGGCCGGTTCGGTGGGCGATGCGCTCTATTTCGTGGTGCGCGGCGAGGCGGCGCTGCTGTTTGACGATCACGGCCGCGAGGTGGAGGTGGGCGCCATGAAGGAGGGCGAGCTGATGGGCGAGATGTCCTTCTTCGATCGCAAGCCGCGCATGCTGCAGATGCGCGCCACCAGCGCCCAGACAGAGTTGCTCAAGCTGTCGCGGCCCATGTATGACCGGCTCAGGATCGAGCACCCCTATATCGCGGTGAACCTGCTCGAGCATGCCATTATCAGCCTCGACCACCTGGTGCGCCGTCTGAGCACGGAGGAGATCAACTTGTCGCGCTATATCTACGGGCCGGGCAAAAGATAATCTAAATGCACCCGCTCTATCAGCAGGCGAGCTTCGTCAGCGGCGCCCACACTCTGTCACAGTTGCCGCCCGACCTGGGCATCGAGGTCGCCTTCGCCGGGCGCTCCAATTCCGGCAAGTCCAGCGCCATCAACTGCATCACCGGGCAGAAGTCGCTGGCGCGCACCAGCAAGACTCCCGGCCGCACCCAGCAGATCAATTATTTTGCCCTGGATCAGCAGCGTCACATCGTCGACCTGCCCGGCTATGGTTACGCCAAGGTGTCGGAAAAGATAAAATTGCACTGGCAGCGCACCCTGGAGGCCTACTTGCAGCAACGTCAATCGCTCAGGGGGCTGGTGCTGATGATGGATATCCGCCATCCGCTGAATGACTTTGATCGCCAGATGATTCTCTGGTGCCGCCACAGCGACATGCCCTTGCACATCCTGCTGACCAAGGCCGACAAGCTGAGCCGCGGCGCCGCCAGCAATGTGCTGCAGCAGGTGCGCCAGGTGCTGGCCGGGGAATACGGGGTCGAACGCGACCATCCCTGGGCCACGGTCCAACTGTTTTCGGCCCTGAAAGGGGTGGGGGTGGAAGAAGCCTGGCAAACACTGGATGCCTGGTTCGGGCTGGTTGATGAAAAAGAAAGAGCCCCGAGCTAAACGCTGATCGGGGCTCAAATTACCACCCAGGGGTTAGGTGGAGGTTTGCCAGAGTCTTCATAAGGGGGAGAACAGGCAATTTTCTGGGGCTAAAAATTTGACAGCGATGCTGGAATTAAAGTTCAATAGCCGAACACAAAAAAATAGGGGAAAAAAGACCCCGGCAAATTGGGGATGCCGGGGCGAAGCCACTGCCCGGCGTTGGGGGAATGCCGAGCAGCTGTGTCCGCTGAGGGAGGAGGAACAACGGACTGACAAGTTCCATAATTAACATATAATTTAGAATTAGTCAAAATAGCTGTTTTTGTGTGTATTTTTGTGGCATAAAAAAGCCCCGGAAAACTTGGAGGGAGTCCGGGGCTAAAGTCTAAGTCCGGCTTGGGGGGGCCGGCTAGAGGGGCCCCGCTCAGGGAGGGGGAGCGGGGTTAAGCGCTAAAGGATAGCACTTACCTATATGATCGGCCCGGAATTGAAAAGTTCAAGGGCCGATCTGCTTTTTTGGAATATCGTTTTTCGGGTTAATGGGCCTCGTCCCAGTTAACACCCATGCCGATATCGACCAGCAGCGGAACATCCAGTTCGGCGGCGCCCGACATGCAGCGGCGGATGCCCGTTGTGGCCTCGTCCACCTGATCCTCCTTGACCTCGAACACTAGTTCATCGTGCACCTGCATGATCATGCGTGCCTCGATCCCGCTCTGCGCCAGCCACTGATAGGTCTCGATCATGGAGCGCTTGATGATATCCGCGGCGGTGCCTTGCATGGGGGCGTTGATGGCGGCGCGCTCGGCGTACTGGCGCCGCTGGCCGTTGCGCGAGTGGATGTCGGCCAGGTAGAGACGCCGGCCGAACAGCGTCTCCACATAGCCCTGGTCATGGGCCTGGGCGCGCATGCGGTCCATGAAGGCCTTTACCCCGGGATAGCGGTCGAAATAGAGATTCACGTACTCCTGGGCGGCGTTGCGGTCGATGCCCAGCTGTATGGCCAGGCCGAAGGCCGACATACCGTAGATCAGGCCGAAGTTGATGGCCTTGGCGCTGCGGCGTTGGTTGGATTCCACCTGCTGCAGCGGCACATTGAAGATCTCGGCGGCGGTGGCGCTGTGAATGTCCTTGCCCGCCTGGAAGGCTTTGAGCAGACCCTCGTCGCCGGAGAGATGGGCCATGATGCGCAGCTCGATTTGAGAGTAGTCGGCCGCCAGCAGCTTGCAGCCCGCCGGGGCAATGAAGGCCTGGCGGATGCGCCGTCCCTCCTTGCTGCGGATGGGGATGTTCTGCAGGTTGGGGTCTGATGACGACAGCCGCCCCGTGGCCGCCACCGCTTGATGGTAGGAGGTATGGACACGGCCGGTATCGGGATTGATCTGCAGCGGCAGCTTGTCGGTGTAGGTGGACTTGAGCTTGCTCATGGCGCGGTGTTCCAGGATCAGGCGCGGCAGATCAAAGTCCAGCGCCAGCTCCTGCAGCACCGCCTCGGCGGTGGAGGGCGCCCCCTTGGGGGTTTTCTGCAGCACCGGCAGGCCGAGTTTGTCATAGAGGATGGCCTGGATCTGCTTGGGCGAGCCCAGGTTGAATGCCTCCCCTGCCACATCAAAGGCCTGCTGCTCGATCTGCTCCATGCGCACGGCCAGGGTCTCGCTTTGCTTGGCCAGCATGGCGGTGTCGATGAGCACGCCGCGGCGCTCGATGTCCGACAGAATGGGCACCAGCGGCATCTCGATGGTCTCGAAGACGCGCCTCAGGCCGGGCTCCTTCTCCAGCCGCGGCCATAGGGTCTGGTGCAGGCGCAGGGTGATGTCGGCATCCTCGGCGGCATAGGGGGCGGCCTGCTCGATGGCGATTTCGTTAAAGGTGAGCTGCTTGGCGCCCTTGCCGGCGATCTGTTCGAAGTGGATGGTCTGGTGGCCCAGATAGGCCAGCGCCAGGGAGTCCATGTCGTGGCGCGAGGCGGTGCTGTTGTAGACATAGGATTCCAGCATGGTGTCGAACTGCACACCGCGCAGGGTGATGCCGTGATTGGCCAACACGCTCATGTCGTATTTGAGATTCTGGCCGACCTTCTTCCTGCCGTGGTCCTCCAGCAGTGGTTTGAGCTGCTCAAGCACGCTGTCGCGATCGAGCTGGTCGGGGGCGCCGGGATAGTCGTGGGCCAGGGGCAGGTAAGCCGCCTCGCCGCTGTTTACCGCAAACGAGACGCCGACAATCCTGGCGGCCATGTAGTCGAGATCGGTAGTCTCGGTATCGAAGGCGAACAGTTCGGCGGCGTCGAGTTTTTTCAGCCACTGATCGAGTTGTTTTTGCGTCAGTATGGTCTGGTAGTCGGTCTCCACCGTAACCGGATTTTCCTCCATTTCCCCCCGCTCTTCATCTTCCGCCGCAGTGTCGTCCAGCTGTCGGAGCCAGGTCTTGAACTCCAGGTGGGTGTACAAGCGGCGCAGTGCTTCCTTGTCCGGAGCTTGTAGTTTCAGCTGTTCGGGGGTCTGCTCCAACTCCACGTCGCACTTGATGGTGGCCAGCAGGCGCGACAGCTTGAGTTGTTCCAGGTTGTCGCGCAGGCTCTCGCCCACCTTGCCCTTGATCTCATCGGCGTGGGCGAGGATCGCGTCCAGCGAACCGTGCTGCTGCAGCCACTTCGCCGCCGTCTTGGGGCCCACCTTGGGCACGCCCGGGATGTTGTCCGAACTGTCCCCCACCAGGGCCAGATAGTCGATGATGCGCTCCGGCGGGATGCCGAATTTTTCGATCACGCCCGCACGGTCCAGGCGGGTGTTGGTCATGGTGTTGATTAAAGTGATGCGGCCGTCCACCAGTTGGGCCATGTCCTTGTCGCCGGTGGAGATGACCGTGTCCAGGCCGTGCTCCGTCGCCTGGCGCGCCAGGGTGCCGATGACGTCGTCCGCCTCCACGCCGTCGATGATGAGCATGGGGATACCCATGGCCTGCACCGCCTGGTGCAGCGGTTCGATCTGACTGCGCAGGTCGTCGGGCATGGGCGGGCGGTGGGACTTGTATTCCTCGAACAGCTCGTCGCGAAAGGTCTTGCCCTTGGCGTCGAACACCACCGCCATCAACTCGGGCTCGTAATCCTTGAGCAGGCGGCGCAGCATGTTGACCACGCCGTAGACCGCGCCGGTGGGCTGGCCCGCGGCGGTGGTCAGCGGCGGCAGGGCGAAAAAGGCGCGGTAGAGATAGGAGGATCCGTCGACGAGGATGAGGGGTTTGGGGGCGGTCTTGGTCATAAATGGCAGATTTGTCTTCTAAACTGATGGATGTTTGGGGCAACATTATGCAACACATTGCCGATGCAGGTGGGTATCGAACCAACGGAGAAGGGAGAAGTCTGTAGTGGACCAGCAACAGAGATCGAGTCATCCCGGCATGGCGCCGCCCAACGACTCCATGCTGACGCGTGAGTCGTGGAAGATATTCCAGATCATGGCCGAATTCGTTGAGGGCTTCGAGCGTCTGGCGCAGATCAAGCCCTCGGTGAGCATCTTCGGTTCGGCGCGCACGCCGCCCGATCATCCCTACTACAAGCTGGCTGAGGAGATCGCCCTGGCTCTGTCCGAGTCCGGCTTCAGCGTGGTCAGCGGCGGCGGGCCCGGCATCATGGAGGCGGTCAACAAGGGCGCCTTCGCCGGCAAGTCGCCCAGCATTGGCCTGAATATCGCCCTGCCTTTTGAGCAGGTGGCCAATCCCTATCAGGATATCTCGCTCAATTTCCGCCACTTTTTTTCGCGCAAGGTGATGTTCGTCAAATACGCCTCGGCCTATGTGGTGCTGCCCGGCGGTTTCGGCACCCTGGACGAGTTGGCCGAGATTCTAACCCTGGTGCAGACCAAGAAGACCCGCCGCATCCCCATCATCCTGGTGCACAAGCCTTTCTGGCGGGGGATGCTGCAATGGTTCGAGCAGACCTTGGTGGAAGAGAAGGTGATCGACCCCGGGGACATGCAGCTGATGCAGCTGGTCGATTCGCCTAACGAAGTGGTAGATGCTATCTTTGGCCATTACGAAAAGCGTGGTTTCGAGCCGTCGGCGGAGGAAAAGGAACGGCTGATGGACCTGTAACCAAGGAGACGGAATTGCTGATGCGATATGCACACCTGATGGCACTGTTGATGTTGCTGCCCGCCACCGCGCTTTTGGCGCAGGCGCCGGACAGCGGGGCGCCGCCGCTGGATCAGGCCATGGAGCCCGAGGTGGTCATCACCCCCAAGGAACAGGGTCGGGTTAAGGAGTATCGCGTCAACGGCCGGCTCTACATGATTGAAATCGTGCCGGTGAAGGGTGCCCCCTACTATTTAATCGACACCGACGGTGACGGACTGCTGGACAATCGCCAGAATCATCTCGAACCCGATCTAACCGTTCCGCGCTGGCCGATTCTGCGCTGGTAGGAGGCGTTCCACTTCAAAGTCGACCCTCGCAAGAACCGGGCATAAGCCGGTTCTTGCGAGGGTAGTTTCCGTTGGGGCCAAAGAAACAAAAGAAAAATCCTCGTTTATCAGTGTTTTTGTAAAGATTTAAGAATAAAAATCGCTAACCGAATTTGGGCAGTGGGTTG
>JASBUE010000176.1 GCA_030148045.1 Candidatus Tenderia sp. | reverse complement strand
GGCCTGGCCGAGGGTGGTGTCGGGCAGCAGGACGGTGCCGCGGGCGGCCCTGACCGGGCCGGGCTGTGCTTCCAGACCGGCGCTGGTGACGTCGATCTGGGCGCGGCGCAGCAGGTCGATGATGGTGACGGCCTCGATTTCCTCGCATCCCTGTGCCAGTGGCACGAGTACGTTGGCCATGGCGGGTCTCCTCTGAAATGGATTAGAAGCTCAGGTTAAGCTGTTCCTGGTCGAGCCGGTCGTAGACGGGCAGCCGGTCCTGGCTGCGGGCCAGCGGGCTGAAGCTGTGTTCCCGGCGGAGATGGATATCGATCAGGTGGATTACGCGCCAGCCGCGCAGCAGCAGGTAGTCGGCGATCATGCTGCGGTGGCACTGGCAGGGCTCGCGTTCGGCGCACATGATGGCCACGGGCTGATATCGTGCCAGGGTGGTGAGCTGTTCCATGCCGGCCTGAAACAGGTTGCTGGCCATATGGTCGGCGTAGCCCCTGAAACCGTTGCTGGCCAGGGCGGTGTGGGGCGAATCCGTTTTCTCGCGGCGCAGGCCGCCCAATTCGCGACCGAACCAGGCGTAGGCGATGCCTTCATCCGCCAGCGTCAGCTTGAGGCTGTTGCGGTTGAAGAGGGGAAAGCGGCGTGAACCGGGATGGCCGCGTACGTCGATCAGCTGGCCGACGGCGGCGCCCTGCAGCAGGTCGATAAAATCGTCCAGGCTGCGGTTGCTATGACCGATGGTGTACAGCGTCCTTGCCGGTCCATTGATTGGATGTTGAGTTTCGGCCACCTGTGCGTTCGCCCTAGCCAGTCGAAAATGAGAGATCAAGGCATTCTAAGGCCTTTTGTCCGCGTGTATCAAATTACCTGAAAAGGCTGCGATCCGACGAAATATTGACGAAGCCTGTCAATAAGCCGTCTTCAAAGTCAAAATAATGCCGCGCAAGGGCAAAAAAATAGGGCGCTTATTGACAGTGCCCTATTAGAAAGGAGGGTAGGAAGAGATGACTACAGTGTCTTAGGTTAGACACCGCCGATTATTTAGCACATGTCGTGCCAAAGTTGTCAGGAATTCAGGATCAGCGCTGGGCGGGTGGTTGCGGGGCGGCGCTGGCGGCCTCCATGGCGGCGGTGTTGTAGACCAGCGTGCCGGGGGAGGTCATTCCGGGTTGTTGTGCCGCGTGTGTAACGCGTGAGTCATGGGTCAGCTCGCTGACCGGGACCAGTGCTATGCCCGCCTGGGCGAGCTGGGGGATCATCACGCTCAGTACGGTGAGGGTGCTGTCGTAAGGATGGCCGATGCCAATGGCGCTGCCTTGTCGGCCCGCCTTGTCGATCAGGCGTTTGAACTGGTAGAGGATGGCGGTGGGGTTGGGGTCGTCATCGAGAAACACATCACGCTGGCGCGCCGGAATTCGGTGTTCCCTGGCCAACTGGGCGGCAACGGTGTGGCGGGTGGTGCGGCTGTAGATGAAATACAGCCCGGCGCGCTGTTCGATCTCCTCCATCAGCCACTGCATGTGGCCCGGGTGGCGGGTGAGCAGGCTGCCCATGTGGTTGTTAATGCCCGCTACGTGAGGGATGGCGTCGAGGTCCTCCCGCAGGGTCTTGCGAAACCGGCTGCGGCTCATGTCCAGGGTAAGGGCGCCGGGACCGAGAAGACGGTTCGAGTCCATGGCCTGCATGGGCAGGTGCAGCATGACCTCCTTGCCCAGTTGGTACGCGGTCTCGGCAAGCGCATGGCTATGTGGCGTATGGGGCAGGAAGGCATAGGTAACGGCCCCCGGCAGCTGCAGGGCGCGCATGCCGGCCTCTTTCTGATCACCCATGTCGTCAATGATGATGCTGATGCGCGGCACCTGGGTTGGGGTTGGGTCTGCCAGGGATACCGGATCGGCCTGCGTTGCGGGGTTGAACAGACACAGCGCCGCCCATCCCGCCAGCCAAGTGAGCGGGAGGGGGCGGCGCTGTCTGTGACGTGATTGTGACAAGGATTATCTTTGCAGGATCTCTAAGCCCTTAAGCAGGTTGAGCGCCTCGTAGAGCTGGTAGTCCTTTTTGGCCAGGGGCTCTTCTTGCTTGGCAGCGGCTGTTGCGTCGGCTTCCTTGTCCTGGGCTTCTTTCTTGTTGTCGTCACCGTTTTCCAGGTGACGCGACAGGTTGGCCTCCTTGAGCGGTTCAAAGGGTGACGCCTCCACTTCGGCCAGCTTGACATTTTCCAGCTTGATGTCCGGCACGATGCCCTCGGCCTGGATGGAGCGGCCCGACGGCGTGTAGTAGCGCGCCGTGGTGAGCTTGAGGGCGGCGCCGTTGTACATCGGCAGGATGGTCTGCACCGAGCCCTTGCCGAAGGTGGTGTGGCCCATGATGATGGCGCGCTTGTGATCCTGCAGGGCGCCGGCGACGATCTACGAGGCGGAGGCCGAGCCGCCGTTGACCAGCACCACGATGGGGGCGCCCTTCATGATATCGATGGGGGTGGCCTTGAACTTCATTTCGGAATCATTGATACGGCCTTCGGTGTAGACGATCAGGCCGTCCTCAAGAAAGGCGTCGGAGACCGCGACGGCGGCATTTAATACTCCGCCGGGGTTGTTGCGCAGGTCGAGGACGATGCCTTTCAGGTTGCCTTCGTTCTCGCGTTTGAGTTCGCTCAGGGCATTGATCAGGTTCTCGCCGGTGTTGGACTGGAACTGGGTGATGCGCACGTAACCGAAGCCCGGTTCCAGCATGCGTGATTTGACGCTGTTGACCTTGATCACGGCGCGGGTGATGGTGATCTTGAGCGGCCGGTCTTCGCCTTCGCGCACCACGGTCAGGATAATCTTGGTGCCGGGTTTGCCACGCATCAGTTTGACCGCCTCGCCCAGGCTGAGACCCTTGACCGGGGTATCGTCGATGCGAATGATGAGATCGCCGGCTTGGATGCCGGCCCGTTGCGCAGGGGTGTCGTCAATCGGTGAGATGACCTTGATGAAGCCATCTTCCATGCCTACCTCGATGCCGAGACCGCCGAACTCGCCGCTGGTGCCGACCTGCAGTTCCTTGTAAGCCTCGGGGTCGAGATAGGTGGAGTGGGGGTCCAGTCCCGAAAGCATGCCGCGGATGGCGTTTTCCAGCAGTGTGGAATCTTAGGTGGGTTCGACGTAATCCGATTTGATCTTGCCGAAGACTTCGGTGAAGGTCCTCAGCTCGTCCAGCGGCAGGGGGGCCTGCCGGCTCTCCTCGCGTTCCGCCAATACGCCCTGGCCGATGGTTAAAGAGACGCCGAGAATCAGGCCGAGGCTGACCAGCAGAAGGTTGCGCGTGGAAAATCTCATTAATTACTCCAAATTGAAATTAGGTTGTGCAGTGTCACCGTGTCAAGGGAGGATACTCTTTAGTAACCTGCACTTACAAGGATACGACCATTTTAGCGGCACCAGGTTTCAGGGTTGATCGGTTTCCCGTTATGGCGCATTTCGAAATAGAGACCGGCATCATTATTGCCGCCGCTGTTACCCAATGCGGCTACCACCTCATCGGCCGCGACCTGCTCGCCCACATCCTTGAAGAGGCTCTGGTTGTGGCCGTAGAGGCTCATATAACCATTGCCGTGATTGACGATCAGCATCAGGCCGTAACCGCGAATCCAGTCGGCAAAGATCACACGCCCCGGGGCGATGCTGCGGACCTCCTGGCCTTCGGCGCCACTGATGGTGATGCCTTGCCACTTTAATCGGCCCTGACCGCGTGGTTGACCGTAACGGTTCTGGATACGTCCCTTTGTCGGCCATTTGAGCGTGCCCTTGAGTTTCGCCAGATCGTTGTAATCCCGTGGCGTGGGGTCCTGTTTTGGTTTGAGGTCGCGCAGGAGTTCGCTAAGTGCCTTTTCATCTTCAAGCAAGCTGTTCAAGCGCTGTTCCTTGGAGGCGATCTCGGCGTTGAGTTTGCTTAAGACGATTTTGCGTTCGTTCCGTCGCCGCTGCAGCGCCTCGCTCTGGCGTTGTTGTTCGGCATGGAGATTTTCCAGTCGTTCGCGGCTCCGGCGCAGGCGGGTCTCGGCATTGTCGAGCTGTTCGATGTTGCGCCGGGTCTGTTTTACGGCCTC
>JASBUE010000163.1 GCA_030148045.1 Candidatus Tenderia sp. | reverse complement strand
GAAGTTGCGGTTGCCGGAGAGTACCGCCGCCACCGCCAGATCGGCGCCGCGCACCGCCTCGCTGATGTGGGGCGGCAGCGGGCCGCTGTTGCCGATGCAGGTGGTGCAGCCGTAACCGACCAGGTGAAAGCGTAGCCCTTCCAGATAGGGCATCAGCCCGGCGCGGGTGAGGTAGTCGGTGACCACCTTGGAGCCCGGCGCCAGGCTGGTCTTGACCCAGGGTTTGGTCTGCAGGCCGCGCTGCACCGCGTTGCGCGCCAGCAACCCGGCGGCCACCAGCACCGCCGGGTTGGAGGTGTTGGTGCAGCTGGTGATGGCGGCGATCACCACCGAGCCGTGGCACAGGTTGTAGGTGCTGCCGTCGGGCTGGCGCACCGGCGCGCAGAGCTTGAAGACGTTGTTGTCCTTGATAGTGTCGTCAATGTGTTCCAGTTCCGGCGCCAGGGTGACGTTGCCGCCCTCGGCCAGCCAGCGCTCGCGCTGGGTCGCGTCGATCTGCTTGCCCTCGCTCTCCATCTGGTTCGCCAGGGCGTGACGGAAAGAGTCGCGCACGCCGGACAAACCGACCCGGTCCTGGGGACGCGACGGGCCGGCCAGGCTCGGCTCCACGCTGCCTAAGTCGAACTCCACCACCTGGCTGTAGTGCGGCTCCGGCTGGGCGGGGTCGAACCACAGGCCCTGGGCGTGGAAATAGGCCTCGGCCAGCACGGCGCGCGCGGCGCGGCCGGTCAGACGCAGGTACTCCATGGTCTTCCCGTCCACCGGAAAGATGCCGCAGGTGGCGCCGTACTCGGGGGCCATGTTGGCAATGGTGGCACGGTCGGCCAGGCCCAGCTGGCTCAGCCCGGGACCGAAGAACTCCACGAACTTGCCCACCACGCCCACCTGGCGCAGGGTCTCGGTGACGCCCAGCACCAGGTCGGTGGCGGTGACCCCGGCCGGGAGTTCCCCCGTCAGCTTGAAGCCCACTACCTGCGGAATCAGCATGGAGCTGGGCTGGCCCAGCAGCGCCGCCTCCGCTTCGATGCCGCCCACGCCCCAGCCCAGCACGCCCAGGCCGTTGATCATGGTGGTGTGCGAGTCGGTGCCGATGACCGTGTCGGGATAGACCCACTGCTCGCCGTCGATCTCCGCCGTCATGGCCAGCGGCGCCAGGTACTCCAGATTCACCTGATGCACGATGCCGCTGTCCGGCGGCACCACGTGAAAATTGTCGAAGGCCTGCTGGCCCCACTTGAGAAACTGATAGCGCTCGCGGTTGCGTTGAAACTCCAGTCCGGCATTGGTCATGAAGGCACCCGCGCTGCCGTACTGGTCCACCTGCACCGAATGGTCGATCACCAGGTCGGCCGGGGTGAAGGGGTTGATCTGCTCCGGTTTGCCGCCCAACCGCTGCACCGCACCGCGCATGGCCGCCAGATCCGCCACCGCCGGCACGCCGGTGAAATCCTGCAACAACACCCGCGCCGGCATGAAAAAGATCTCCTTGTCCGGCTCGGCCTCCGCCTGCCAGTGGATCAGCGCCTCGATGTCCTCCTTGGTGACGGTGGTCCCATCCTCGCGCCGCAGCAGGTTCTCCAACAGGATTTTGATGGAGAAGGGCAGGCGCTCCAGGGCGTCGTAGCCCGATTCGGTCAGCTCTGCCAGGGCGTGATAGTGGTACCGCTGCTTGTCGACCTTGAGGGTTTTGGCAGTGTTGAAGCTGTTGTGGGCTGGGGTGATTTTACTCATGGCGCGGGTCCCTTTCCTTTGTCTGCTTTTATTTCAACAGGGTGGTTTATCTAGGGTGGGGGATGGGTTGAGATTGGTCAATGGGAGAAGTGATGAAACTGTGCTGTTCCGGCGTGGTTTTAACCCCCTCCCCCCTCCTTCAGGGGGAAGGAGCTGGGATGAGAGGTTAAAACTTGATGTAGGCGTACCCTTGCAATTGCAGGTCAATAATGCGGGGATAGGCGCCAATGACTATCTTGACATCCGGCAGGACATCCTCCGCCTTCCACCCTTGCGACTTCATGGTCTGGGCGCATAGCTCAATACTTACCCCCATGGCCGTCAATTCGCGGATAATGGTTTTATTGGGGTTGCCCGCAGGCGTGTTCGTATGGGCATTATAGGCTTCATCCGTTAACATCCAATACCCCGCTTTGCCATGGAATACGGCGCTGATGTGTCGTTCATCCTGAGGTACTTCTAGGCCGTCATAGGCTTCGGAGAGCCGTTTTAAATACGCCAGGGCTTTGCCGACGCCGCCTTTCCACTCGTCACGATTGACCTGGTAGACAACCCGGATATTCTCGCGCACTTCTATGGAAAGGATCTCCCGTTGTAACTGCGGGTCGACTGTTGCGGCGCTGTGCGCGGTCGAAGGGAAGAGCGGTAAAAGTATGTTTCCACTCAATGCAAGAAGAAAGGTAATAAGTTTACGGCTAGACATACAATCGACTCCAAGGGAAAATGAAAACATGTTCCGAACCCGTTGGCCTCAAGGCAATGTAATTTAGCAATTATCGATAATTTATTAAAGCCCCGGCGATACCGCGCCTCGTTTTTTCCGTTTTAGGCCGCGGTGATCGAAACCACCTTCTCCGCCACCTTCTGATATTCCTCGATCTCGTTAAAATTGAGATAGCGATAGATATCCTCCGCCATGGTATCGATCATCTTCACCGCCTCCAGGTACTCGGCCACGGGCGGAATCTTGCCCAGCTGTGCGCACACCGCGGCCAGCTCGGCGGAGCCGAGGTACACATTGGCATCCTTGCCCAAACGATTGGGGAAGTTACGCGTGGAAGTGGACATGACGGTGGCGCCGTCGGCGACACGCGCCTGGTTGCCCATGCACAAGGAGCAGCCGGGCATTTCGGTGCGGGCGCCGGCCTTGCCGAAGATGGCGTAGTAGCCCTCTTCGATGAGTTGGTGTTCGTCCATCTTGGTGGGCGGGGCGATCCACAGGCGTGTCGGTACGGTGCCGCCGAAGGCCTCCAGTACCTTGCCGGCGGCGCGGTAGTGGCCGATGTTGGTCATGCAGCTGCCGATGAAGACTTCATCGATCTCGGTGTTGGCCACCTCGGAGAGCAGCTTCACGTCGTCCGGATCGTTGGGGCAGGCGACGATGGGTTCCTTGATCTCGTCGAGATCGATCTCGATGATTTCGGCGTATTCGGCATTTTTGTCGGCTGCCAGCAGTTCCGGCTTGGCGAGCCAGTCTTCCATGGCCTCGATGCGGCGGCTGAGGGTGCGTTTGTCTTCGTAGCCGTTGGCGATCATCCACTTCAACAGGGTGATGTTGGATTTGAGGAACTCGATGATCGGTTCCTTGCCCAGCTTGACGGTGCAGCCGTTGGCGGAGCGTTCAGCCGAGGCGTCGGAGAGTTCGAAGGCCTGTTCCACTTTCAGATGTTCCAGCCCTTCGATTTCCAGCACGCGGCCGGAGAAGACGTTTTTCTTGCCAGCCTTTTCCACCGTCAGCAGGCCCTGCTGGATGGCCGCATAGGGGATGGCGTTGACCAGGTCGCGCAGGGTGATGCCGGGCTGCATCTCGCCCTTGAAGCGCACCAGCACCGACTCGGGCATGTCCAGCGGCATCACGCCCAAGGCCGCCGCAAAGGCCACCAGGCCGGAGCCGGCCGGGAATGAAATGCCGATGGGGAAGCGGGTGTGGGAGTCGCCGCCGGTGCCCACGGTGTCGGGCAGGATCATGCGGTTGAGCCAGGAATGGATGACGCCGTCGCCGGGGCGCAGGCTGACGCCGCCGCGGTTGTGGATGAATTCGGGCAGCTCGTGCTGCAGCTTGATGTCGACCGGCTTGGGATAGGCGGCGGTGTGGCAGAAGGACTGCATCACCAGGTCGGCGGAGAAGCCGAGACAGGCCAGCTCCTTGAGCTCGTCGCGGGTCATGGCGCCGGTGGTGTCTTGCGAACCGACCGTGGTCATGCGCGGCTCGCAATAGGTGCCGGGGCGCACGCCCTCCACGCCACAGGCGCGCCCCACCATCTTCTGCGCCAGGGTGTAGCCCTTGCCGGTCTCGGCGGGAGCCTCGGGGCGGCGGAAGAGGGTGCTCGGTTCAAGCCCCAGGGCCGCGCGGGTTTTGTCGGTGAGCGAGCGGCCGATGATCAGCGGAATACGGCCGCCGGCGCGCACTTCGTCCGGCAGGGTGGAGGGCTTGAGATCGAAGGTGGAGACCACATCGCCCCCTCCGTTTTCGATCACGCCGGCGTAGGGCTTGATGGTGATCACGTCACCCATGTTGAGCTTGGAAACGTCGCACTCGATGGGCAGACAGCCGGAGTCCTCGGCGGTGTTGAAGAAGATGGGTGCGATCTTGCCGCCCAGCACCACGCCGCCCTGGCGCTTGTTGGGAACAAAGGGAATGTCGCGGCCCATGTGCCAGAGCACGGAGTTGATGGCCGACTTGCGCGACGAACCGGTGCCCACCACGTCGCCGACGTAGGCCAGCGGGTGACCCTTCCGTTTCAGTGCTTCGATTTTATCCAGCGCGCCGGGCATTTTGCTGACCAGCATGGCTTTGGCGTGCAGCGGGATGTCGGGGCGGCTCCAAGCCTCGGAGGCGGGTGACAAATCGTCGGTATTGGTCTCGCCCTCGACCTTGAAGACGGTGACCTTGATTTCGGCAGGCAACTCGGGCTTGTTGGTGAACCACTCGGCAGTGGCCCAGGCGTCGGTGACCTGTCTGGCGAAGGCGTTGCCTGCCTTGGCCTTGTCGACCACGTCGTGATAGGCGTCGAACATGAGCAGGGTCTTGGAGAGGGCGGCGACGGCGATGGGTGCCAGTGCGTCGTCGTCCAGCAGCTCGATCAGGGGCTGGATGTTGTAGCCGCCCAGCATGGTACCGAGCAGTTCGGCGGCCTGCTTCCTGTCGATTAGAGGGCTTTGTGCTTCGCCTTTGGTGATGGCGGCCAAAAAACCGGCTTTGACATAGGCGGCCTGATCCACGCCGGCGGGCACGCGCTGGCTGAACAGCGCCATCAGTTCAGCCTCTTCACCGGCCGGCGGGTTTTTCAGAAGTTCAATCAGCTCAGCGGTCTGCTGGGCGTCCAGGGCCAAAGGCGGCAGGTCCTCGGCGGCGCGTTGTTGCACGTGTTGACGGTAGGCTTCTAACACTTAAGCACCTCTTTTTTCTAAGATTTTAAGTCGCGAAACCGTCGATTTTACCTTATTTGGGCAGAAAACCGTAATTCCAATGCAAAACGGGCTTTCTCATGTTTTGATAAAACGTAGCTTGGGCTGAGCTTGAGAAGCCCAACAGGTCAAGCCTATATAGAGGGCGCCAAAATTTTATTTCGCACAAAACTTATTGATATGTAAGGTTATGTTCCCGGAGAGAAAGTGGCGGTCTGGTGTGTTGGGCTTCGCAGGCTCAGCCCAACCTACAAGGGCTTATTTGTTCTCGACCGCGCTAATTTTGAGCAGCAACTTGTCTAACAGGGCGGCCGGCAGAATGCGCCGTGCGACGCCGAACAGATGGGTGGGAACGGTGACGTAGTAGCGCCGTTTCGGGCGCGGGCTTTCCAGGGCGTGGATCACCTTTTTCAGCACCGCCTCGGGTGGCAGGGTGAAGGGCTGGGCGGGACCCTGTTTGGCCAGGCGCTTCTCCACCCCGGCGTAATAATCGCGGTGGGCGCTGTGTTCGCGATCGATATTCTTTTTGAACATTTCGTAGGCATTGGCGCGAAAGCGGCTTTCGATGGGGCCCGGCTCGATCAGCGCAACGTGAATGCCGCTGCCGTGCAGCTCCAGGCGCAGGGTGTCGCTCAGCCCCTCCAGGGCGAACTTGCTGGCGTTGTAGGCGCCGCGGTAAGGCAGGGCCACCAGGCCCAGCACCGAGCTGTTGTGGATGATGCGGCCGTAACCCTGGCGACGCATCACCGGGATCACCCGGTTGGTGAGTTCGTGGGTGCCGAACAGGTTGGTCTCGAACTGTGCGCGCAGCACCTCGCGGCGCAGGTCCTCCACCGCGCCGGGCTGGCCGTAGGCGCCGTTGTTGAACAGGGCGTACAGCTCGCCGTTGGTCTGTTCCAGTACCATCGCCACGGCCTGCGCGATGGAGGCGGAATCGGCGAGGTCGAGCCGATGGCTCTCAAGGCCTTCTTCTTTAAGAATTTCAACATCTCCAGGCTTGCGGGCGGTGGCGAAGACGCGATAGCCGCGCTGTTTCAGGCCGGTCGCCACGGCGCGACCGATGCCGCTGGAACAGCCGGTGATCAGGACTGATCTCCCCTTAATCATTAAGGAATATTAAAGTTATCGTTTTGAGCGTCGTTAGCATATCTGTAATAAATAATGTTTAAGGGGCGGATCAGTCGGGTGATTCGCTCGATTCCAAGGCCAGATAACGCATAGATTTGCAATGAAAGATAAATCCATCATACCTACCGATCGGGAACGGATCATGCGGGAAAACGATTTTATCGTCTCCAAGACCGATCTGAGCGGCAAGATTACCTATGGCAACCGTATTTTCCAGGAGTTCGCAGGCTACTCTGAGAAGGAACTGTTGGGGGTGCAGCACAATATCATCCGTCACCCGGATATGCCGCGGGCGGTGTTCAAGCTGCTATGGGACACCATCCGCGAGGAAAAGGAGATCTTCGCCTTTGTCAAGAATCTTGCCAGTGACGGATCGTTCTACTGGGTCTTTGCCAATGTCACGCCCGACTACGATGCCAAGGGTAAGGTGACCGGCTATCTATCGGTGCGGCGCAAGCCCCGCCCGGACGCCATTCCCGTCATTTCGGATGTCTATCGCCAGATGCTGGAGATCGAGAAGAAAACCGGCGTGAAGGAGGGAATGGCGGCATCAACCAAGTTTTTGCTCGATCTGCTCGATGAAAAGGGAACCTCTTATGAAGAGCTTGCACTCATTCTCCAGGGCTAGGCCGGCGCAACTGCTCGGCTTGTTCGGCGTGGCCATCGCCGGATACACGGCGTTCAAGTACGGCCCGGAGCCGGTCCTGCTGTCCGTGTCGAGCGTCATGGTGCTGCTGAGCCTGGTGCTGCTGATCAAGGGGCGGACCGGCCAAAAGGATACTTTGATGCGCCAGGTGGTGGAGGTGACCCGCGCCGTGGACGAGGGCAAGTTCACCCGGCGTATCGTCCATATCGAACGTGATGACGAACTGGGCCAGGCGGCCTG
>JASBUE010000154.1 GCA_030148045.1 Candidatus Tenderia sp. | reverse complement strand
CCGTGATGCGCCGTTTTTCCGCCCGTGACTTGCCCTTCAGGGCGAAACTGATATTGCCCGCCACATCCAGGTGGGGGAACAGGGCATAATCCTGGAACACCATGCCGAGACCGCGTTTCTCCGGCGCCAGGGTAAAACCGGGGCGCGACACCACCCGGCCGTGCAGGCTGATCTCGCCGCCGTGCAGGGGCTCGAAGCCGGCTATGCTGCGCAGCACCGTGGTCTTGCCGCAACCGCTCTGGCCCAGCAGGCAGGCCAGCATGCCGGGGCGGACGTTGAAGGACAGCCCCTTCACCACCGGGGTGTCGTCATAGCGGCACTCGATCTCGTGGAGGCTGAGCAGGGTCTCCATGGCGGCGGTGTCAGTCGCCCAGTCTGCCCGTCAGCAGAAATTCCAGCAGCGCCTTTTGCGAATGGAGCCGGTTCTCGGCCTCGTCCCAGACCACGCTCTGCGGGCCGTCCATCACCTCGGCGCTGACCTCCTCCTCGCGGTGGGCGGGCAGGCAGTGCATGAACATGCAATCCGGCTTGGCCAGCTGCATCAGTTCGCTGTTGACCTGGTAGTCGGCGAAGGCGAGGCGGCGGTTGCTCAGCTCCTCCTCCTGACCCATGCTGGCCCAGACGTCAGTGACGATCAGGTCGGCGTCCTTGGCGGCGGTTTCCGGGGCATCCACCAGGCGGGTGGCGGCGCCGGCGGTCTTCAGGATATCACTGTCGGGCAGATAGCCCTCGGGGGCGGCGATTACCAGCTCGAAACCGAACTGGCGCGCAGCGTCGATGTAGGAGTTGCACATGTTGTTGCCGTCGCCGATCCAGGCCACGCGCCTGCCGCGGATGTCGCCACGGTACTCGAAATAGGTCTGCATGTCGGCCAGCAGCTGCACCGGGTGCTGCATGTCGGTGAGGGCGTTGATCACCGGTACCAGTGAATAGCTGGCGAACTGCAACAGCTTCTCGTGTTCGTAGGTGCGGATCATGATCACGTCCACCATGCGCGACAACACCCGGGCGCTGTCCTCGATGGGTTCGCCGCGCCCCAACTGGGTATCGCGCGGCGACAGAAAAATCGCGTGGCCGCCGCATTGGGCCATGGCGGTCTCGAAGGCGACCCGGGTACGGGTGGAGGATTTTTCGAACACCATCCCCAGCACCTTGTTCTTGAGCGGCTCGTAGATCTCACCGCTGCGTTGCATGCGTTTCAGTTCGATGGCGCGCTGGATCAGGTCCCGCAGCTCCTCAGGGGTGAAATCCATCAGGGTGATAAAGTGGCGTGCGGCCATGGCGGCATCCTTCTTTTAATCAGCTTTTCGTTTAACCAGGGTGGCGAGTGTGGCGACGATGCGGTCGGTCTCGTCGGCTGTGATGATCAGCGGCGGTAGCAGGCGGATGACCTTGTCGGCGGTGACATTGATCAGCAGTCCTTGCTCCAGTGCCTGCTGCACCAGTTCGCCGCAGGGCCGTTTTAACTCCACCCCCACCATCAGGCCGCGGCCGCGAATGTCGCTGACCAGGTCACAGTCGGCCAGGGCGTCTTTCAGGCCCTGCACCAGGCGTTCCCCTTTGATCGTGGCGTTGTTGGCCAGGTCATGGCCCTCCATCTCGCCGATCACCGCCAGGGCCGCGGCACAGGCCAGCGGATTGCCGCAGAAGGTGGAGCCGTGGCTGCCGGGTTGCAGCGCCTCGGCCGCCTGGCCGCGCGCCAGGCAGGCGCCGATGGGCATGCCGTTGCCCAGTGCCTTGGCGATGCTCATCACGTCGGGGGCGGAATGACTGTGCTGATACGCGAACCACTTGCCGGTGCGGCACATGCCGGTCTGGATTTCGTCCAGCATCATCAGCCAGTCGTGCTGGTCGCAGAGGGTGCGGATCCGGTCGAGATAATCGTCGTCCGGGATGTTGATACCCCCTTCCCCCTGGATGGGTTCCACCAGCACGGCGACGATGTCGGCATTGCCGGTCAATCGCTCGATGGCGGCGATGTCGTTATAGGGCACACGTATAAAACCTGAGACCAGCGGTTCGAAGCCAGCCTGGATCTTGGCGTTGCCGGTGGCGCTGAGGGTGGCCAGGGTGCGGCCGTGGAAGCTGCCCTCGGCGACGACGATAGCGGGGTTGGCAATACCCTTGTTGTGGCCGTAGAGACGTGCCAGCTTGATGGCGGCTTCGTTGGCCTCGGCGCCGGAATTGCCGAAAAAGGCCTTGTCCATGGCGGTGACGCGGCACAGGGCCTCGCCCAGTTGTTCCTGGTTGGCGATGCCGTAGATGTTGGAGGTATGCAGCAGCCGGCGCGACTGGTCGCAGATGGCCTGGGCCACCCTGGCGTTGGCGTGGCCGAGGCTGCAGACGGCGATGCCGCTCAGGGCGTCGAGATACTGTTTGCCATCGTCGTCCCACAGCCAGGCGCCTTGGCCGCGGACAAAGGTGACCGGCAAGCGTTTATAGGTGGACATCAATTTATCCGTCATGGCTGGCATCCCCGAAAACAAGAAAGCAGCCCGGTGGGCTGCTGCAAGGGGATAATATTACTGTGATTTTATGGGGCGGGCAATCGCTGTCCTAAATCTCCCCCAAGCCCCTTATGCCCTGCGGGTGCTTTTTCAAGGAGGGAACTTCCCGGGAAACTTGTTAGCGAAGCGGTGATCGCCCCCTCTTTCGTAAAGAGGGGGTTGGGGGAGATTTATATCAACCGCCGTAGTTCTTTTCCACGAAATCCCAGTTGATGATGCCCCAGATGTTTTCCAGGTACTTGGGACGGGCGTTGCGGTAATCGATGTAGTAGGCGTGCTCCCAAACGTCCACGGTCAGTAAGGGTATCTGACCCTCGGTCAGAGGGCAGCCGGCGTTGCTGGTGTTGACGACGGCGACCGAGCCGTCGCCGTTTTTCACCAGCCAGGTCCAGCCGGAACCGAAGTTGGTGGCCGCCGAGGTGGAGAATTTCTCCTTGAAGTCGGCGAAGGAGCCGAAGGCCTTGTTGATGGCGCCGGCCAGGGCGCCGCCCGGTTCACCGCCGCCGTTGGGGCTGAGGCAGTTCCAGTAGAAGCTGTGGTTCCAGACCTGGGCGGCGTTGTTGAACAGGCCGCCGGAGGATTTTTTGACGATTTCTTCCAGCGAGGCGTTGGCGAATTCGGTGCCCTCGATCAGCTCGTTGAGCTTATTGACGTAGGTCTGATGATGCTTGCCATAGTGGTATTCCAGGGTCTCTTCCGAAATGGTCGGTGCCAGCGCGTCCTTGGCGTAGGGCAGTTCAGGCAGTTTATGTGCCATGACAATATCTCCTTTATTTTATTAGTTGAGTGTCAAGATTAAGAATTAGATTCAGTCTAAAAAACGGTTGCCAAAATTGCAAGCAGTCAATCCGCATCGTTGAAAAACAATAGTACGAAAGTGCAGCGAGATAAATGCCTCTGCTACCATAATCGGCATGGATGCCATTCAGTTATCCGTGTTCGCCAGCCGCATCGCCGCCGTCTGCGACGAGATGGGGGCGATGCTGCGCCGCGCCGCCCTATCGCCCAACATCAAGGACCGGCTCGACTTTTCCTGTGCCGTGTTCGATGCCCGGGGCGAACTATGCGCCCAGGCGGCCCACATCCCGGTCCATCTGGGCAGCATGGCCTACGCCATGGCCGGCATCGTCGGTCAATTGGAATGGCGCCACGGTGACATGGTGATCGTCAACGACCCCTTCCTCGGCGGCACCCATCTGCCCGACGTGACCCTGATCGCACCTGTGTTCAGCGGCGTGGGGCTGGTGGCGTTCGTCGCCAACCGCGCCCATCACGCCGATATCGGCGCCAGCACGCCCGGCTCCATGCCCATCTCCCGGCGCCTGGACGAGGAAGGGGTGATCATTCCACCCGCCTACCTGATCCGCGCCGGGGCGCTGGACCAGGCCTTTCTCGATTCCGTCGTGTCGGCCACCGGCAATGCCGAACAGAGCCGTGGCGATTTCGCCGCCCAGATCAGCGCCAACCGCACCGGGGTGGCGCGCTTGGCCGGGCTGGTGGAGGGCATGGGGACAGAGCGCTTCGAGACGTCGTTACAGCAGTTGAATGATTACGCCGAACGTCTGGCCACCACGGCACTGGCGCAGATCCCGGCGGGGGAGTACCGTTTCGAGGATCTCATGGACGATGACGGCCTGGGCCATCGGGACATCCCCATCCGGGTGCGGCTGAACGTCGGCGGGGGAGGGGTCGAGGTGGATTTCGGCGGTACGGCGGGGCAGGTGGCGGGCAATATCAATTGTCCCCTGTCGGTGGCCGCGGCGGCGGTCTACTATGTCTTTCGCTGCCTGATGCCGGCCCAGACCCCGGCCTGCGCCGGCAGCTTTCGCCGTATCCATCTGCGCGCCCCCGAGGGCAGCCTGGTCAACGCCCGGCGTCCGGCGGCGGTGGCGGCGGGCAATGTGGAGACCAGCACCCGTATCGTCGATGTCGTCATGGGCGCCCTGGCCCCGGCCGTCCCGGCGCGCATTCCGGCGGCCAGCCACGGTAGCATGAACAACGTCGCCATGGGCGCGCGCGACGGCGGCCGCAACTGGGACTACTACGAAACCCTGGGCGGCGGCATGGGGGCCGGTCCTCACGGCGGTGGCCTGAGCGCCCTGCAGACCCATATGACCAATACCCTCAACACCCCCGTCGAGAGCCTGGAGATGCACTATCCACTGCGCATCCGCCGCTACCAGGTGCGGCGCGGCTCGGGCGGTCAAGGGCTTAACCGGGGCGGCGACGGGCTGGTGCGTGAATTTGAATTTCTGCAGTCCGCCCGGGTTACACTGTTGACCGAGCGGCGTCATCATTCGCCCTGGGGGTTGAGCGGCGGTGCGCCGGGGGCGCCCGGCGTGAACCGCCTGGACGGGGAGATCCTGCCCGCCAAGACCACCTTCAGTGCCCGGCCGGGGCAGCGCCTGAGCATCGAGACGCCCGGCGGCGGTGGCTGGGGGCTATCCCGCCCGGGTAAATGACCTTATACTCCGTGTGTATGATTTTGCGGGATTTCCGAGTAAAATGCTCAGACTTGTAGTCCGGGCAAGTTTTTTGAGGAGTCGGTATGGATATCATGGAAACTATTAAACAGCAGGTGGAGGGCGCCCCCGTGGTGCTGTACATGAAGGGCACACCGCAATTTCCCATGTGCGGTTTCTCCGCCCGCGTGGTGCAGATACTGAATGCAGTGGGTGCCGAGTACGATGCCTATAACGTGCTGGAACAGCCGGAACTGCGCGCCAATCTGCCCAAATACGCCAACTGGCCCACATTTCCCCAGCTCTATATCAACGGTGAATTGGTGGGCGGCTGCGACATCGCCATCGCCATGTTTGAGAACGGCGAGCTGGAAACCATGGTCAAGCAGGCCATGGCAAGCTGAGCGGCCGGTCGATCATATTACGCCAGAGTTATACATCGGCACGTCAGCACAAGCCGCTCCGCAAGGAGCGGCTTTTTGCGTTAATGGCGAGTCCGTTTCAGCTTGAATTTATGTTTTCCCGTTACGCTTTCGGACAGTACAACTGAGTGGAGGTGAGGCATGGAAAATTTTGCTTTAGGATGCTTGCAGGCGGTGCAGCGAGCCGCGTTCGTTTGGATGGAGTGATTAGCATGAAACAGGCGCTGATAGTATTTGGCCTGCTGTGCGGCTTGAGCAGTACTCTCGGTGTGGCCTCGGAGGGGGGGCATGACGACGCCAAACGGCTGCGCGAGGCCGGTGAGATCGTGCCCTTGGAACAGATCCTGAAGGATGCCCGCGCTCGCCATGGCGGCCGGATCATCGAAATCGAGCTGGAGCATCAGGACGGCCGCTATGTCTATGAAATCGAGTTCGTCGATGAGCGCGGTGCCGTGCGTGAGTATTACTACGACGCCGGTGACGGCCGTTTTCTCTGGGAGACAGAGGGTGAGACGGAGCATTAGACGATGAGGGTGCTGCTGGTCGAGGACGATCCGGGGTTGGGGCAACAGCTCAAACACGACCTGGCGCGGGCCGGGTTTGCCGTGGACCTGATCGACAACGGTGTCGATGCCGAATTCATGGGTGAGGAAGAAGACTACGACCTGGTGGTGCTCGACCTGGGCCTGCAGCAACGTTCCGGGCTTGAGGTGCTGCGCAACTGGCGCGGCCGCGGCAACAAGGTGCCGGTGGTGATTCTCACCGCCCGTGACGCCTGGCACGAGAAAGTGGACGGTTTCAAGGCCGGGGCCGACGACTATCTGGCCAAACCGTTCCATGTGGAGGAGTTGCTAGCGCGCATGCAGGCCGTGGTCAGGCGCCACAATGCCCAAACCGGCGGCGATGAACTGCAGGTGGCGCAACTGAAGCTGGATGAGGGCAGGCAGACCGTCACCACCGCCGCCGGCGAGGTGTTCGAGCTGACCGGTACCGAGTTCCGCCTGCTGCGCTATTTCATGCTCCATCCCGGCCGCGTACTGTCGAAATCGGTATTGACCGAGCATGTCTATGACTATGATTCCGACAAGGACAGCAACGTCATCGAGGTCTACGTCAACCGGCTGCGCCAGAAGCTGGGCAAGGAGCTGATCCAGACCAAGCGGGGCCAGGGCTACGTGTTCGGGGCCGGCAAGGCGTGAAGTCGCTGCTCGCCCGCCTGGGCCTGGGCCTGGGCCTGAGTCTGGTGGCGCTGTTCATACTGCAGTGGTGGGTGGTCAGTACGGCGGTGCAGACAGTCACGGAAGACTACGTCGTCGCGCGCCTGGAGCACGACGCCGACAACCTGTTGGCCAACACGGGATTTACGCCCGAGGGCCGCATCCGCTTCGATGCCCGCCGCGATGACGCCATCTACCACGCGCCCTTTTCCGGACACTATTATCTGGTTCAGAGCGGCGCGCAACAGCTGCGCTCACGTTCCCTCTGGGACGAGGAATTCCCCTCTTTTTCGCTGGCCGGCGAGCCACAGTACCTGCATGGCCCGCAGCAGCAGCTGTTGCTGGTGATCGTGCGTGATTTCATCAAACAGGGACATGAGCTGCGCATCGTGGTGGCGGAGGATATGACCCCGCTGCTCGAGCGGTTGAATCAGTTCAGGCAGCGTTACGCCCTTATCAGCCTGGTGCTGATGGTGCTGGTGATCCTGTTGCTGGCCTTTATCGCCAAACGCAGCCTGCGGCCGCTGGACTGGGTGATCGAGGATGTGAAGCGCCTGGAGATGGGGGAAGTCACGCGCTTGCGTGAAGCGGTGCCCGCCGAGGTGCATCCTCTGGTCAAGGAGTTCAACCGCTTGTTGCAGGTGATGCAGGATCGCCTCGAGCGTTCCCGTGCCGCCCTCGGCAATCTGGCCCATGCACTGAAAACGCCGCTGACGGTGCTGGTACGGCTGGAAGACAGTGAGGTGGTGCAGCGATATCCACAACTGGGACGCCAGCTTCGGGAGCAGACCGACACCATGCGCCAGATCATCGATCGCCAGCTCAAGCGGGCGCGCCTGGCCGGGGTCTCGACGCCGGGGCTGAGTTTCGATCCGGCGCGCGAGTTCGATGGTCTGGTTGCTATTCTGAAGCAGATCTACGCCGAACGGGACCTCGAGATCGAACTGGACATCCCGGCGGGCAAGACCTTTGCCGGCGATCGCGAGGACATGCTGGAACTGTTCGGCAACCTGCTCGACAACGCCTGCAAGTGGGCGCGCCACCGTGTGCGCTTAACCGTTTACGACACCCCCGGCCTGGCCGTGGCGGTGGAGGACGACGGCCCGGGCTGCCCGCCCGGCCTGCGCCAGCAGCTGGACCAGCGCGGCCGTCGCCTGGACGAGACCACCGCCGGTCACGGCCTGGGTCTGGCCATCGTGCGCGACATCGTCGAATACTATCAGGGCAGCCTGGTGTTCGGTGAATCGGAGCGGCTGGGCGGCTTCAGGGTGGAGGTAGTGCTGCCGGGGCGGCCGTAGGGGCACCCCCTCCAGGCTAAAGCGACTGCAACTCGTGCCAGGTGTTGACGACGCTGCAGAACAGGTCGGCGGTCTTCTCCGCGTCATAGATGGCCGAGTGGGCTTCGCTTTGATCCCATTCGATATCGGCGGCCTGCACCGCGCGGGCCAGCACCGTCTGGCCGTAGGCCAGCGCGCCCAGGGTGGCGGTGTCGAAGGTGCTGAAGGCATGAAAGGGGTTTTTGACCTGGGTGCGTTCTACCGCCGCCTTGATGAACCCGAGATCGAAAAAGGGATTGTGGCCCACCAGGATGGCGCGGCTGCAGTCGGTGCGCTTGATCTCGGCGCGGATGGGCTGGAAGACCTTTTCCAGCGCCTCTCTTTCCGCCAGCGCGGCCCGAAAAGGGTGGTGCGGATCGATGCCTATGAAGGCCAGAGCGGCCTTCTCCAGATTGGCGCCGGGGAAGGGGGCCACGTGACAGGCATGGGTGTGGGCGCGATAGAGCTGGCCGTCCTCGTCCATGTCGATCATCACGGCGGCGATTTCCAGCAGGGCGTCGGTGGCGGCGTTGAAGCCGGCGGTCTCCACGTCGATCACCACCGGCAGGAAACCGCGGAAGCGGTCGGCGATTCTGGGATTTGATAATGACATCAGATCAATTCGGTTGTGTTGGTTGGATGGGGCGCTTAGGCGTCGCGGGTCTCTTCATTTTTGACCAGCTGCCAGCTCAGAGTGGCGCCGGCCCGTAACGGTACCACCACGCCGTCGCCATAGGTAAATTCCTTCGGCACAGCCCATTCCCGGCGCGCCAGCGACAGGGTCTGTTCGCTGACGGGCAGGCCGTAGAACTGCGGCCCGTGACGGCCGGCGAAGCCGTCCAGCTTGCCCAGCGCCCCGGCCGCTTCGAAGGCCTCGGCGTAGAGTTCGATGGCCGCGAAGGCGGTGTAGATGCCAGCGCAGCCACAGTCGCTCTCCTTGGCGCCCTTGGCGTGCGGGGCGCTGTCGGTGCCGAGGAAGAATTTGGGATTGCCGCTGGTGGCCACCTTCAGCAGGGCTTGGCGGTGCCGTTCCCGTTTCAGTACCGGCAGACAGTAATGGTGCGGCCGGATGCCGCCCGCCAACATGTCGTTGCGGTTGAGCAGCAGGTGGTGGGCGGTGATGGTGGCGGCCACGTTCTCGCGGGCGAACAGCACGAAGTCGGCCGCGTCCTTGGTGGTGATGTGTTCGAAGACGATACGCAGCTTGGGAAAGCGTTCGGTGAGCGGTGCCAGTTTCTGTTCGATGAAGACCTTCTCCCGGTCGAAGATGTCGATGCCGGGATCGGTGACCTCGCCATGGACCAGCAGCGGCAGGTCCGCTTCCTCCATGGCGGCCAGGGTGCCATAGACCTTTTCCAGGCGGGTGACACCGGCATCCGAATTGGTGGTGGCGCCGGCGGGGTAGAGCTTGACGCCGTGAATGTGGCCGCTGGCCTTGGCTTGGCGGATCTCCTCTGCCGAGGTGTTGTCGGTCAGGTAAAGCGTCATCAGTGGTTCGAAGTCGTTCCCTGGCGGGCGGGCTTCCAGAATCCGCCGGCGATAGGCCAGGGCCGCCTCGGTGGTGGTCACTGGCGGGCGCAGATTGGGCATCACGATGGCGCGGCCGAATTGGGCGGCGGCATGGGGCACGGTGGTGGCCAGGGCGGTGTTGTCGCGCAGATGGAGGTGCCAGTCGTCCGGCCGGGTAATGGTCAGATAATCCACAAAATACTCCCAGGGGGTGATATACGCTTCAACATTATGCCATTTCCGGGCGAATTCTCGGCACCTGATTGTGGGGAGGAACCCCCAGTTGCCATAAAGAAGGGATATAGGGGTTGGTCTCCACGCCTCCGGTCGCCGTTCCTCGGGCGGAGATTCAGGCAACAGCCCGGCGTTTTCGTTTCAGCATAGGACGATGAGGTAGAATGATGCGCCAGGCTTGAATAGGAAACAGGATAAATGCGTATTGCCTTGGGCGTGGAATACGACGGCAGCGCCTTTAGCGGTTGGCAATTTCAGGATCATTCGCCCTCGGTACAGGCAGCGGTGGAGCAGGCCCTCGCCAAGGTGGCCGATAGGCCGGTGCGGGTGATCTGCGCCGGGCGCACCGATACTGGGGTGCACGCCGCCGAGCAGGTGATCCACTTCGATACCGACGTGCAGCGCAGCATGCGTTCCTGGGTGTTCGGCGCCAACGCCAACTTGCCCAAAGAGGTGGCGACCCTCTGGGCGGCGCCGGTCGGTGACGAGTTCCACGCCCGCTTCAGCGCCGTGCGCCGTCGTTACCGCTATGTTATCTACAACCGCCACGTACGGCCCACCTTTCTGGCGCGGCGCACCGCCTGGAATTTCCGTCCCCTGGATGAGGGACGCATGGCCGAGGCGGGACGCCTGCTGCTGGGCGAACACGATTTTTCCGCCTACCGTGCGATGGGTTGTCAGGCCAAGAGCCCGGTGCGTACCGTCTACCGGCTCGACGTATCCCGCAACGATGAACTGATATTCATCGACATCGAGGCCAATGCCTTTCTGCACCACATGGTGCGCAACATCGCCGGGGTGTTGATGGCCATCGGCACGGGGGAGCGGCCGGTGGCGTGGGCGGCCGAGGTGCTGGAACAGCGCGACCGTACCTTGGGGGGGGTGACCGCGCCACCCGCGGGACTCTATCTCACCCGTGTGACCTATCCGGAACCGTTCCAATTACCCCAGATCGGTGAATCAGCCGCCATCTGGTGAGGGCTGGAAAAATCCCGGCAACAGTAGAGGTGTCAGGCAATACATTCAAATCGCAAAGCCTAGGAGCCTGTCGGGTTTAGGATGAATTGGTTGCGGAAGCGGGAGAGCGGCTCAAATATCCCCGATTTTTCGTTGCGTAGAACCACTATGCGCCTCAAAATCGTGAAAATTTGTGCTCGCTCTCCCACTCCCTCGCTACAATCCCCCTAAACCCGACAGGCCCTAGTGTGCGGTGGAGGCATCGCCTGTTGTCGCTGTGGTGAAGGTAAATCCGTATTAAACTTATTGTTATCATTTGTTAAGATGGCAAGGCTGGAGGGACAGGATGAGCGACACCCGCAAGGTCAAACAAGAATCCGTGAAGCGCGAACCGTGTCTGAAGGAGATCCGGTGCTCCGGGGCCAATGGTTATGTGATTCATTTTTGCGGCCTGGACCGTTATCAGCAATGGCATGACAAGGCCAGGCACAGGCTGGGCGGCCCTTTGATTTATAACCCCCGTCAGCTTCAACTGCTATAGTGAACGACACGCTGCACATTGTCTGTCCGCACTGTCATGCGGTGAACCGCGTGGCCGCCGCGCGGCTGGACGAACACCCCGCTTGCGGGCATTGTCACCAGGCCCTATTTAGCGCGCAGCCGCCCGGACTTGGTGCCGACACCTTCCACAAACACATCACGCGCAACGAGGTTCCGGTGCTGGTGGATTTCTGGGCCCCCTGGTGCGGTCCCTGCAAGACCATGGCGCCGGCCTTTGCCGAGGCCGCCGCGCAACTGGAACCGCGGGTGCGTCTGGCCAAGGTCAACACAGAGGCGGAGCAGGGTTTGGCGGCGCAATTCGGTATTCGCAGCATTCCTACCCTGGTGCTGTTTCGCGGCGGCCGTGAGGTGGCGCGTCAGCCGGGGGCGATGGCGGCGGCGGATATCGTACGTTGGCTGCGCTCGCATCTCTGAGGGCTGCGTGCGCCCAAGCCCCGAAAATCTGGTAACATTCCCCCCTTTTGGAACCGCACCGAGAGTCATGCGCACGCGCATCAAAATCTGTGGCATCACCCGGCTCGAAGACGGCCGCGAGGCGGCGCGGCTGGGGGCGGATGCCATCGGTCTGGTGTTCTACGACAGCAGCCCGCGCGCGGTGACGCCGGCGCAGGCCGCGGCAATTGCCGCCATCCTGCCGCCCTTCGTCACCACGGTGGGACTGTTCGTCGACCCGCCTGCAGAACAGGTGAAGACCGTGCTGGCCGCGTTGTCTTTGGACATGATCCAGTTTCACGGTGACGAGCCGCCCGAGTTCTGCGCCCGCTTCGGGCGCCCCTGGCTCAAGGCCATCCGCATGGCTGACGGTGTGGATCTGCGGGCCCAGGCGGAACGCTATCATCAGGCCCGCGGTCTGTTACTGGACAGTTACCGGGCGGGGGTGCCGGGTGGCACGGGCGAGTCCTTCGACTGGGCCCGGGTACCGGAGGAATTGGCGCATTCAATTGTCCTGGCGGGCGGTCTGACGCCTGACAACGTCGGCGCGGCCATCAAACAGGTGCGGCCTTATGCCGTCGATGTCAGCGGCGGTGTGGAGTCGGCCAAGGGCATCAAGGATGCGGCCAAGCTGGCGGCATTCATAGGAGAAGTGAGACGTGTCGAAAGCGAACCTACCTGACGCCAGTGGCCACTTCGGTCCCTACGGCGGCCGCTTCGTGGCGGAGACTTTGATGGAGCCGTTGGACGAGTTGACCGCGGCCTACGAGCGATTAAAACACGACGCCGATTTCCAGGCGGAGTTGGACAAGGATCTGGCCGACTACGTCGGCCGGCCCTCGCCGCTCTATTTTGCTGAACGCTGGACCGAGATCCTCGGCGGCGCCAGGGTCTATCTGAAACGCGAAGACCTGAATCACACCGGCGCCCACAAGGTCAACAACACCATCGGCCAGGCGCTGCTGGCCAAACACCTGGGCAAGACCCGTATCATCGCCGAGACCGGCGCCGGTCAGCACGGCGTGGCTTCCGCCACGGTGGCGGCGCGCCTGGGTCTGAAATGCGAAGTGTACATGGGCGCCGAAGACGTGCAGCGTCAGGCTCTGAACGTATATCGCATGAAGCTGCTGGGTGC
>JASBUE010000271.1 GCA_030148045.1 Candidatus Tenderia sp. | reverse complement strand
CACGTATTCACGCACCGCCTCCACATTGTCCAGGGCGATGCCGATGACCTGGAGGTTTTGATTGGCATAGTCGTTCTGCAGTTCGATCAGGGCCGGGATCTCGCGTTTGCAGGGCGGGCACCAGGTGGCCCAGAAGTTGATGAGCTGCACCTTGCCCAGCCATTGCGCGCCGCTTTCGCGCACGCCGTCCAGCCCCAGCAGGCTGTAGTCGGGCAGCTTCGAGCCGATCAGCGAGCGGGTCTCGGCCGAGGGTTCGGGCGGCTGGCGCAACATTTTCACGAGGTAATTGCCCCCCACGGCGCCGACCAGAAAAATGACCACGGCGCCGATTATCACCTGTTTGTTATTCATACATTTATACCTTCAATTAAGCTTGAGTGCGGTCCGGGCATGGCTTTCGAAGGCGTCGGCGTCGAGAAAGCCCATCAGGCGGTAGCGGGGCAGCTCCTGTCCGTCCGCGTCGAAGAATAATATAGACGGCGGTCCGAACAGCCCAAAGGCCTGCATCAGGGCCTGGTCCTGGTTGTCGTTGAGGGTGACGTCGGCTTGTAGCAATATGACGTCGGACAGCACCGCCTGGACACCGGGGTCGGAGAAGGTCTTTTTCTCCATCTCGATGCAGGAGATACACCAGTCGGCATAGAAATCCAGCATCACCGGGCGGTTTTGTGCCGCAGCCCGTTCCAGCGCTTGTTGCAGGCCGGTCAGGCCCTTGATCTGTTTGAATTCGAGGCCGTGTTGCGCCGTGCCCGCGCCGCCAGTGGCCGCCAGGCCCAGATGGTTCAGGGGTTGGAGCATGTCCCGGGCGCCGCTGGAGGCGCCCACCAGCAGCATGCCACCGTAGATCAGCAGTACCACGCCCACCCCCTTCCACAGCTTGTGCCAGCCGCCGGCCTCGGGCTGGAGCCGTTCGAAGGCGCCGAGATAGACGGCGCAGACCACCAGCAGGACGCCCCACAGGGCCAGGCCCACCGCCGCGGGGATAATGCGCTCGATCAGCCAGATGGCGACGGCGATCAGCAGTACGCCGAAGACCGCCTTCACGGTGTCCATCCACGGCCCGGCTTTGGGCAGGAACTTGCCTTCCGAAGTGCCGATCACCAGCAGCAGTGTGCCCATGCCCATGCTCAGGGCAAACAAGGCGGCGGCGCCGAGCAGGGCGTCGCCGCTCTGGCCGATGTAGATCAGCGCCCCGGCCAGCGGTGCGGCGACGCAGGGGCCGACGATCAGGGCCGAGAGAAAGCCCATGATGCCGACGCCGATAAAGGTGCCGCCGCGCTGCCGGTTGCTGAGTTCGGCGAGTTTGCTCTGTACGCGCTGGGGCATCTGCAGTTCATAAAAGCCGAACATGGAGAGTGCCAGCAACACGAAGATCAGGCTGAAACCGCCCAGCACCCAGGGATTCTGGAAGGCGGCCTGCAGGTTGGCGCCGAACAACCCGGCCATCAGGCCGGCGACGGTGTAGGTGACCGCCATCGCCAGCACGTAGGTCAGGGAGAGAAAAAAGGCGCGTCGCGTGGTGATGTCGCTGCCCTGGCCGGCGATGATGCTGGAGAGGATCGGAATCATGGGGAAGACGCAGGGCGTGAAGGTGAGCAGCAGCCCCAGGCCGAAGAAGCTCAGCATACTCAGTAGCAGACTGTCCTCCGCCAGGCTGCGGGCGTAACGATCCTGCTCCGAGACGAATTCGTCGGCGAGCGCCTGACGCTGCGGCGCCGGACCGCTGGCCTCCGGCATGTTCAGGGTCACCACCTGTTTCATGGGCGGATAACAGAAGCCGGCGTCGGCGCAACCCTGGTATTTGATTTCCAGATCGATGTCGCCGGCGGTTCGACTTGTGCGCGCCAGCGGCAGGACGGCCTCGACCTCGTCGTAGAAGACCTCCATCAGACCGAAGGTCTCGTCCTGCTTCTCCTTGCCGCGCGGCAAATCGAAGGGCTGAATGGTGACACCCTCGGCGTTGACCAGTTCGAAGCCGAATTTGTCGCGATATAGGTAGTAGCCGTCAGCGATGTCCCAGCGCACCCGCAGGGTATAGGGGTCGGTCGCCTCGACGCTGAGGATGAAGACCTGCTCCGGCGGCAGGAAGCTGTCCTGGCTGGCGCCGAAACCGAGCCGCTGGCCGAAGTCGGAGAGCTTGTCCAGGATACCCCGTTCCTGCGGTTCGATGGTGACCGTGGTCGGGTCTTCCGCGGCGCCGACCGGTAGCGCCAACAGGCAGAGGGTCAGCCAAGTCAGTAACAGCGCCCGGGGCAGGCGCCAGGTGGTCAGGGTCGGATGTGCAGGTCTCACGGTCGCTTGCTGTTGTTGTTGATCCAGTCGAGATAGGCGGGCAGGCCGGCCTCTATTGGGACCGCCACGATCTCCGGGAGTTCATAGGGATGGAGCGCCTGCAGGGCCTGTTCCAGTGCTGCATAGCAGTCGTGATTGCTTTTGATAACAAGTAGATACTCGTTGTCGCTCGTGACCTTGCCCTGCCACCGATAGACCGATTCAATTCCGGCGACGATGTTGACACAGGCCGCCAGCCGCCGTTCCACCAGGGCGCCGGCGATGCGCCGCGCGGTCTCGGCGTCGGGACAGGTGTTGAGCACGATCAGATGTTTCTTGTTCATGGCGGGCAAGATACCGGAACCCGCCTTTCAGGGCAAAGGCCTTTATTTGGTTGACCACGGGGGACGCCGGGAAACATGGGGAAGACGGGGCGCTCATGTTTTAACCCCGTGGCGCCCCGTGCCCCCCGTGGTCAACCGGTGTAGAATGTCCCGCATGTTTTCATTTCGAATCCTGCTGGCACTGTTTCTCATCGTGCCGCTTTTCGAAATCTATCTGCTGATCAAGGTGGGCGGCCTGATCGGCGCCATTCCGACCGTGTTCATGGTGGTCTTTACCGCCGTGCTGGGGGCGCTGCTGTTGCGCCAACAGGGTTTTTCCACCCTGGCACGGGTGCAGGCGGCGTTGGCCCGTGGCGAAATTCCGGCCATCGAGATGCTCGAGGGGGCCATGCTGCTGTTCGGCGGCGCCCTGTTGCTGACACCGGGGTTTTTTACCGATGCTATCGGGTTTGTTTGTCTGATTCCGCCGCTGCGGCGGCGTATCATCCTGTGGGCCCTGCGCCGCGGTATCATCGCCAGCGTTGGCCCCGGCGGCGGGCCGGATCGGCGTGACCGGCCTCATGGGCCGCGCACCATCGAGGGGGAATACTGGCGCGATAAAGACCGCAACGGCCGTGATTGAGCCGCGTTGCAGCGGCGTTCGGCATCCCTTTCCCCGTTCCCCGCTTGACTCCTCCATACGAGCCACTATCATATTGGCACTCTTTAAGGGGGAGTGCTAACAAGCGGCGCTCCGAACTCAACAAATCAAAAACTTAATTTGGAGATGATAGCAATGAATATTCGTCCCTTGCACGATCGTGTCGTGATTCGTCGTATGGAAGAGGAGCGTACTACCGCCGCCGGGATCGTGATTCCCGATTCGGCCACTGAAAAACCCGTGCGTGGGGAAGTCATTGCCGTGGGCAACGGCAAGATCCTGGATAACGGTGAAAAACGCGCCCTCGACGTCAAGGTGGGTGACAAGGTGCTGTTCGGCAAATACGCCGGTACCGAGATCAAGGTCGAAGGCGAAGACCTGCTGGTGATGCGCGAAGACGACCTGGTCGGCGTCATCGAGGGCTGAACGCTCTAAAACACCCTAATCCACAACAGATTTTAAGAGGAGCTATAAATATGGCAGCAAAAGAAGTTCAATTCGGTTCCGAGGCGCGCCGGCGCATGGCGGAAGGGGTCAACATCCTGGCCAACGCGGTTAAGGTCACCCTGGGTCCCAAGGGTCGCAACGTCGTGTTGGACAAGGCCTTCGGTGCCCCCACCATCACCAAGGACGGTGTCTCCGTCGCCAAGGAGATCGAACTGGAAGACAAGTTCGAAAACATGGGTGCGCAGATGGTCAAGGAAGTCTCTTCCCAGACCTCCGACATCGCCGGTGACGGCACCACCACCGCCACCGTCCTGGCGCAAAGCATCCTTACCGAGGGCATGAAGGCGGTCGCCGCCGGCATGAACCCCATGGACCTGAAGCGCGGCATCGACAAGGCCGTGGCCGCCGCCGTGGCCAAGATCGAGGAGGCCTCCATCCCCTGTGAAGACAGCAAGGCCATCGCCCAGGTAGGCTCCATCTCCGCCAACTCCGACGTCCAAGT
>JASBUE010000139.1 GCA_030148045.1 Candidatus Tenderia sp. | reverse complement strand
CAGGCGCTGCGGGTGATCTCCATACAACGTGGCGTCGACCCCAAGGGGTTCACCTTGATGCCCTTCGGCGGCGCCGGTGGCCTGCATGTCTGCGCCCTGGCCGAGGCGCTGGGCATGGAACGTGTGCTGGTGCCGATCCAGGGCGGCGTGCTGTCGGCCTTCGGCATGCTGGTGGCGCGGCGCAGCCGCGAGCTGTCCCAGACTATCGCCGCCGAGCTGGGACAGCTCGACGCAGAAACACTGGCGCGGGAATTTCAGATACTGGAACAGAAGGCCCTGACGGCCTTGGCCGGTGAAGGCCTCATCGTCGAGCAGGTCAGCCTGCAACGCTCATTGGACCTGCGCTATCGCGGCCAGGCCTTCAGCCTCAACATCCCCTGGCAAGACCTGGAACAAAGCCGCGACGCGTTTCACCGTAATCACGAACAGCGCTACGGCCATCGCCTGCAGCAGCCGGTGGAACTGGTCAACATTCGCCTGCGTGCCCATGGCCCCGCACCTGAGCTGCAAATCCCGGCTCTGGACAGAAAGGAGACGGCTATCGCTGAACAGGACAGGGTTAGACGCCGCGGCATCGCCGCGGCGGTCATCGTCTTGGATCGTGAGCACCTCGGCGCCGGGGAACGCCTTAACGGCCCCGCCCTGATTACCGAGACGGTGGCAAGCACGTATATCGATGCGGGCTGGACTTGTGTGGTGGATGATTACGGCAATCTGTTACTGCAACGCAGGAGGAAATAGCTCGGTATAGGAGGCTCGTTGGGCTGGGCTGCAATCACCTAGACCTACCTGCATTTATTCACCCAAGAGATTACGACTCGCCTCGGTGGCCCAGGCGATAGCCTGCAGATAGGCATCAAGTATAACCTCCTCCTCCAGCGCCGGATGCTCGAGCCGGTCCCACTCACCATATTCATAGTGCAAGGCAAGCTGCAGCAATTTGCCGGGCGTGCCTTCAAAACGGAGCAGGGCCTGATTGACCTCGTCGGTGAGTGTGAGCATACCAAGCACCTTTTCCATAGGCATGTCGAGCAACGCTTCGAGCACCGACAACAGGCCGACGGTGAAACAGGTATCCTCGGCCTCGTAGCGCAGCGCCTTGGCCAGGATCTCGCACATCTTGGCACGCACCACGGCGGTGACCATCAGCTCGGCGGGCTTGTCCTCCATCCGCGCCAGCACCAGCAGGGTAACCCACTTCTGGATCACCTTGGTACCGAGCAATACCACCGCCCGCTGGATGCTCTCCACCGGCTTGGGCATGGCGAAAAAGGCGGAGTTGATATAACGCAACAGCTTATAGCTGAAGCCCACATCCTGGCTGATCAGTGTCTCCAGCTTGGGAATGGTGGTATCGGGCCGCTGCACCTCAGCCAGCAGCTGCATCAGCGCCAGCTGGTTGGAGGGCAGGCGGGGACGGCGAATCACCTTGGGCCGGGAAAAAAAGTAGCCCTGAAAATAATCGAAACCGAGTTCGCGGCAGACTTCGTACTCTTCCGGAATCTCGACTTTCTCGGCCAGCAGCTTGAGATGGGAATATTCTTTCAGGGCGTGGACGTGGGCGCGCAGATCCTTTTCATCCAAAGCCTGCACATCGATCTTGACGATATGGGCCAGCTCCAACAGGGGCAGCATTGACTCCTGGTAGATGAAATCATCCAGGGCGATGGTATAACCCGCGTTGACCAGCCATTGAACACCGGCGAGCAGCTCCTCATCGACCTCGATATCCTCCAGGATCTCGATCACCACCCGGTTGGGCGGCAAGGGCAGCGGATAACGGCCGGTGACGAAACTACGGGTCAGATTGACAAAGGCGGCGCGCGTGCCGACGAGATTTTCGAGACCGATCTCGGTCATGGCATTGATAATCACCTGCGAGGTGGCCGCATCACCCTCGGCGCCCCGCTCCTCCCTGGCGTGCCGGTACAGCAGCTCATAACCGTAGACGTGCTGGGTACGATTGTAGATAGGTTGGCGGGCGACAAACAGCTCTGGCATGATTTCCTTAAAACTACGGGCCTGGTTGGTAACAATGTCTTTGTGTGCTTTATATATCGTCACCGCTGCGCCATTCATTATTAAATGCGCTTTTTATAAGGTTTTTGACGCTGTCGGAGCTAGAGCAAGACCAGTGTCGCCAGGCCCAAAAAGGCGAAGAAACCCACCACGTCGGTAATGGTGGTGAGCAGCACCGAAGAGGACAGCGCCGGATCGATGCCCATGCGCCGCATCAGCAGCGGGATGGTGGCGCCCGCCAGGGCGGCGGCCACCAGGTTGATGAGCATGGCGGCGGCGATGATGACGCCGATCATGTAGTCACCGAACCAGACGGTGGAGACCGCAGCCACCACGATGGCCCAGAGCAGGCCGTTTAGGCCGCCCACGGCCAGCTCCTTGGTGAGAATGCGCTTGGCGTTTGCCGGGCCGATATGGCCCAGCGCCATGCCGCGAATCACCAGGGTCAAGGTCTGGCTGCCGGCGATACCGCCCATGCTGGCGACGATGGGCATCAGCACCGCCAGCGCCACCACCTTCTCGATGGTGGCGTCGAACTGGCCGATCACCCAGGAGGCGATCAGGGCGGTGACAAGGTTGATGCCGAGCCAGATGCCGCGGCGGCGCGAGCTGACCACCACGGGGGCGAAGATGTCATCCTCCTCGTCCAGACCGGCCATGCTCATGATGGAGTGCTCGGCTTCGTCGCGAATCACGTCCACCACGTCGTCGATGGTGATACGGCCCAGCAGCCTGCCGTCGTCATCCACCACCGGCGCCGTGATCAGGTCACGCCTTTCAAACAGGCCCGCCACCTCTTTCGCCGACATGTTGGCGGGAATGGGCTCGAAATCGTGAATCATCACCTGCCCCACCATCTGGCTGGGGTCCTTGGTGACGATGTCGGCGAGAGAAAGCAGTCCGAGGAACTTGTCACTGCGGTTGACCACGTAGAGGTGGTCGGTCATCTCCGGCAGCTGGCCGCGCAGGCGCAGATAGCGCAGCACCACGTCGATGGTGACATTGGGGCGCACCGTGACGGTGTCGATGTTCATCAAGCCGCCGGCGGTGTCCTCCGGGTATAACAGCACCGCCTCGAGACGGAAGCGGTCCTGCTCGCCCATGGACTGCAACACCTCGTGGATCACCATGTCGGGCAGATCCTGAAGGATATCGGCCAGATCGTCGGTGTCGAGGCTCTCGGCCGCCGCCACCAGCTCGTCGGTCTCCATCTGGTGGATCAGTTTGGCGCGCACGTCGTCATTGACGTAGCTGAGAATGTCGCCGTCCTTCTCCGGTTCCACCATCTCCCAGACCAGCTCGCGCTCGGATGGCGGCAGGGATTCGAGCAGGTGGGCGATCTCCGCCGCGTGCAGTTCGTTCACCATGCGACGGATGGTGACCAGGCGGCCGCTTTCCAGCGCCTCGGCGAAACTCTGCAGGCGTTTTTGCGATTTTTCTTGTTCTTGAAGTTCAGCCATGACGTCAGGAAACCGGGTTATGCGCGAGTAACCGCAAGTGGGAATACAGCTGAAGATTTTAAGGGGCCAGTAAGAGCGGCGCCAGCCCCGCAGGGAAAATAATCAATCTAAATCGTTAAGTTTTTCGAGAAAGGCATCCACCTCCATAGCGGATGCCATGCGCAGCACGCGGCGCGCCTTCATGGCCAGTTGCTCCACATCGCTGTCCTGAACGATGCGTTTCACTTCCGGCAACATCGCCGGCTGCACGCTGAACTCGGTCAGCCCCAGCCCCAATAGCAGACGGGTATAGCGCGACTCGCCCGCCATCTCGCAGCACATGGCCACCGGGATACCGGCCTTGCGCCCCCCCTTGATGGTCATGTCGATCAGGCGCAACACCGCAGGATGGGTGGGTTGATAAAGGTAATTCACCGCATTGTCGAGACGATCCGCCGCCATGGTGTATTGCACCAGGTCGTTGGTGCCGATGGACAGGAAGTCGAGCCGTTTGGCGAACACCTCGGCCAGCAGCGCCGCCGCCGGCACCTCGATCATGCCGCCGATGGGGATACCATCATCAAAGGGCTTACCTTCGCGCCGCAACTCGTCCTTGGCCTGATCGATCAGCGCCATGGCCTGTTGCAGCTCATGAACGCTGGCGAGCATGGGAATCATCAGACCGACGGGGCCCTCGGCCGACACCCGCAGGATGGCGCGCAGCTGGGTCAGAAACAGGGCCGGGTCGCGCAGGCAGAGGCGAATCGCCCGCAGCCCCAAGGCCGGATTGGTGACCACGCCGCGCACCTCGTGGCGCACCTCGTGGCCGGGTATCTTGTCCGCCCCCAGATCGAGGGTGCGAATGGTCAGGGGACGGCCGCGCAACTGCTTCACGACTTCACGAGAGGTTTCGTACTGCTCCTCCTCGTCCGGCGGCTGATCGCGGTTCATGAACAGGTATTCGGTGCGGTACAGCCCGACCCCCTTGGCCGCCACCTTGTTCATCATGGCCAGGTCTTCGGGGATCTCGACGTTGGCCTGCAGCGAGATCACCAGGCCGTCGCGGCTGATGGCGGGCAGCTCCTTGAGCTTGTTGAGTTCGGACTGGTGCCGTTTCTCCTGCCGCTGGCGCCGCTGGTAATGGGCCAAGGCGCGCGCGTCCGGCGCCGCCAGCAGCATACCCTGAAAGCCATCCACCACCACGGTCTCGCCCTGGCGCAGGTAACGCAGGGCGTTCTTCACCCCCACGATCGCGGAAATGCCGAGGCTGCGCGCCAGAATGGTGGTGTGGGAATTGGGCCCGCCGTATTCGGTGACGAAGGCGGCGATGCCCTCGTTCTGCATGGTCACCGTATCGGCCGGCGAGAGGTCGTCGGCGATGATCACCTTACCCTTGAGACGGCCGTCCATGATGACCTGAATATGGTCGGCCTGGTTGAGCAGGATGCGCTGGATACGGTTGACCACATGGTCGACGTCGTCCTTGCGGGTGCGCAGGTAGGCGTCGTCCATGTCCTCGAACACCGCCACCAGGGCGTCGCGCTGCAGCTTCAGGGCCCACTCCGCATTGCAGCCGCGCTCGCGGATCAGCTTCAGCGGCGCCTGCGCCAGGGCCTTGTCGTTGAGCATCAACAGGTGCGTATCGATAAACGAGACGATGTCTACCGGTGTGGATGAGGGAATGCGCTGGCGCACCTCGGCGAGCTGCTGTTTAGCCACCGCCACGGCCTGTTTGAAGCGTTCCTGTTCCGCTTCGATCAGGCTGGGGGGGATCAGATACTCGCGCACCTTGAGCTGATCACGCTGCAACAGGTAGGCCTTGCCGATGGCAATGCCGCGCGAAACACCCACCCCTTTTAGACTCAGGCTCGCCATGTCCTTATGCTACTCACCTTCACCAAAACGGTCCGCGATAAGGGCTTCCAATGCCGCCATCGCCTGTTCTTCGTCACCCCCCTCCACCACCAGCTCAAGTTCGCTACCCTGGCTGGCCGCCAGCATCATCACCCCCATAATGCTCTTGCCGTTCGATTCACGCTCCCCTTTGCGCAGCTGGATATTGCTTTCGTAACGGCTGGCCAGCTTGACGAATTTCGACGCGGCCCGCGCATGCAGGCCGAGCTTGTTGATAATCGTCACGCTTTTGCGAATCACTGGACATCCGGCTCACAGACAAAGACGCCGCCCTTGCCGCCGGAGATGGCCTTGTAGGCCAGCTCGTCCAGTGTCAGAGTGGGATAGTTCAGCACCCGCACCAGCATGGGCAGGTTCAGTCCCGCCACCACCTTGATGGTGGCATCGGCACTCAGGCGGTTGGCCACATTGCTCGGCGTCGAGCCGTACATGTCGGTCAGAATCAACACGCCGTCGCCGCTATCCAGGCGCCTGACGGCGTTGCGAGCGCTCTCGACCATGTCGTCCGGCTCATAGCCGGCGCAGACGGAGATAATTTCCAGCGCCATGGGACACATGCCGAGAATGGAGGAGGCCGTCTCCATCAGCGACTGTCCGACATTGTCATGCGCGATAATCAGCAGCCCGGTGGTCACGACAACTCCCGGTGCCGTAACAGCACTTCCATCTCGCTATCACCGAAATAGGCCGCCAGCCGCTGGGACAAATAAACCGAGCGGTGCTGGCCGCCGGTGCAGCCGATGGCCACGGTCATGTAGGCGCGGTTGTCGGCCTGAAAACGCGGCACCCAACGCTCGATGAAACTCTTCAGGTCCTCGAACATCTCCCCCACCAGGGGCTGCTGTTCGAGAAACTGTTTCACCTCATGATCGAGACCGGTGAGGGCGCGCAGCTGCGGCACCCAGTGGGGATTGGGCAGACAGCGCACATCGAAGACGAAGTCGGCGTCCACCGGGACACCGTGCTTGAAGCCGAAGGACATGAAGGTCAGGGTCAGCGAGCGCGCCTCCTGCAGCATGCGCTCGCGCACCAGATCGCGCAACTGATGCACATTGGTACGGCTGGTATCGATACACCAGTCGGCATTCACCGCCAGCGCGCCCAGCAGCTTACGCTCGCGCTGGATGGCCTCGGCCAGCGAGATGCCGGCACGGGTCAACGGATGTTTGCGGCGGGTCTCACTGAAACGCTTGATCAGGGTATTGTCGTCGGCCTGCAGGAAGAGGATCTCACAACCAAGTCCCAAAGATTTGATCTCGGCCAGCACATCGGGAAAACTGTCGAAGTCCTCGGTCAGGTTACGCGCATCGATACCCACCGCGGCATGTTCGTAATTGCGCCGCGGCGAACCGGAGATCTGGGCCGCGAAGGCGGGCAGCAGACTGAGCGGCAGGTTGTCGATGCAGTAAAAACCCAGGTCTTCCAGGGCGTGCAATACGATACTTTTGCCTGAACCGGACAGGCCGCTGACAATCACCAGCTTCATGCGGCCCCCTTCGTCAATAGAGATGTCAAGCTTGATTGCAGATCGGAACAGGCATCATAGCCCTGCTGCCGGGCCTGGTTCAAGCGCAGCGCCGTTTCCACGATCAAAGGCATATCGCGCTGACTGGAACAGGGCAGGCGCCAGGCCGGCACGCAGACATCCAGCAACCGCCAGTCGAACTCCACCGGCCGCAGGCCGTCATAATCCGCGGGCAACTCCGGTTCAAGGGCCAACACCATGCTCAATGCCGCCCCGGCACAAAAAGCCTGTTCGCCGTAAAGCCGCTTGAGGTTGATCAGCCCCAGGCCGCTCACCTCCATGAAGCCCTCGAAGCCGCTGCGGCAACGACCGAGAAGCCGGCCATCCCGGCGCCGGAACTCAACCATGTCGTCGGCCACCAGGCGATGGCCGCGCGCCACCAAGCCGAGGGCCAGATCGCTCTTGCCGATTCCGCTCCGCCCCTGCAGCAACACACCCTGCCCATGCACTTCGAGCATGACACCGGGACGGCAAGGAGTGGAATCGCTCATGGCGGAAAACTAATCCGGGTTAAAGCGATGAAGCCACCTTATGCCTGGAGGGATGCCAGTGGCCGATAATTTTTTCAATGTCCGCTACCGTACCACACTGGCGCAGGCGTTCGCGGACGGCGGCGTCGCTGAACATCTCGGCCAGGGAGGCGAGCAGCTGCAAATGTTCCTCGGTGGACTCCTCCGGCACCATGAGGGCGAACATCAGGTCTACCGGCTCACCGTCGACAGCATCGAAATCGACGCCCTCCTCCAGCCGGATGAAGACCCCGATCGCCTGACCGACATCCTTGAATCGGCCGTTGGGAATGGCGACGCCATGTCCCAGGCCGGTGCTGCCCAGCCGTTCACGCGCCAGCAGGCCGTCGAAGATCTGCGTCTCAGACAAGGGCACCTCGGTTGCCTCGGCCAGAAGCTGACTGACCGTCTCCAGGGCGCGTTTTTTACTACTCAGCGCCAGGCCGCAGACGATCCGGTCGGCCGATAACAAATCTGAAATATTCATTGCTCCTCTGTACTTTATATTTTTTTTTGTCCCCAACTCAAATCAAACGCTTGCGCTCGTTGGACGGTGGTATCGACAAGGCCTCGCGATACTTGGCCACCGTCCGGCGCGCCACGTTGATCCCCTCCCCCTCCAGGATCTTGGCGATTTTGCTGTCGCTCAAGGGTTTGGCCTGATTCTCCGCCGCGATCAATTTTTTGATCAGCGCGCGGATGGCCGTCGATGAACATGCCCCGCCGGTAGCGGTGGAGACATGGCTGGAGAAGAAATACTTCAATTCAAAAATGCCGCGCGGTGTGTGCATGTACTTGCGCGTGGTGACACGCGAAATGGTCGATTCATGCATACCCAGCTCCTCGGCGATGTCGTTCAGCACCAGCGCCTTCATGGCCTCCTCACCATGTTCGAGGAAACCGCGCTGGCGTTCGACGATGGCGGTGGCGACCTTCAGCAGGGTCTCGTTACGGCTGGCCAGGCTCTTGATGAACCAGCGCGCCTCCTGCAGCTGGTTGCGCAGATAGGTGTTGTCGGCGCTGCTGTCGGCGCGGCGGATCAGGCTGGCGTAATGGGCATTGACCTTGATCTGTGGCACCGCCTCGAAATTGAGTTCCACGCGCCACCTGTCATTGTGTTTTTTCACGATCACATCGGGCACAATGTACTCGGCCGGGGCCGAGGCGATCACCCCGCCGGGACGCGGATTGGCCGTCTGCACCACGGCGATCGCCTGTTGCAGCGCCTCGCGTGACAGTTTCATTCGCCGCATCAGTTGGTTATAGTCCCGGTTGCCGAGCAGATCAAGGTAGTTATCCACCAAGGTTATGGCATCCGCCACCTCCGCTTGCGCGGCGTCGAACTGTTTGAGCTGCAGCAGCAGGCATTCACGCAGATTGCGCGCGGCGACGCCGAGGGGATCGAAGTTCTGCACCTGGTGCAGCACCGCCTCCATCTCCTCCAGCCCAACATCCTCGTCCAGCGCCAGCCCCTGCAGGATCTCCTCCAGGCTGGTGGAGAGGTAGCCGTCGTCGTTGACGGAGTCGATAATGGCCTCGGCAATGAGGCGGTTGGTCTCGCTGAAGGGGGTCAGGTTCATCTGCCAGAGCAGGTGTTGTTGCAAACTTTCCTCGCCGCCGCTCTGGTTTTCATAGGCGCGATAATCGTCATCGCCGCCGGGGGCGCTGGCGCTGGTAGGCAGCACGCTGTCGTAGACATCCTCCCAGTTGCTGTCCACCGGCAGGTCTTCCGGCATGTCCGGGTTCTGCATATCCACGGATGAATCCTGCGATTGCGCCGCGGGGGCCGTGTCCTCGCCGCCGTAATCGCTCTCTGCCAGCGACTCACTGCCGTTGACGCGCTCGCCGCCGCCTTCGTCCCACGCCTGCTCGGCAGTGCCGGCATCGGCGTCCCCATCCTCTTTCACCTCCAACAGGGGATTGCTTTCCAGCGCCTCCTGGATCTCGGCCTGGATCTCGAGCGTGGAGAGCTGCAACAGACGAATCGCCTGCTGTAATTGCGGCGTCATCGTCAGGTGCTGGCCCAAGCGGAGCTGGAGTGACTGTTTCATAGCCAAGACTATTCGTTATGTCCTACGTCAGACAGGTTCATCGAACCACCATCATAAAGCTTAAATTTTAACGCAGATAATGATCTGATATCAGTATTGTAATTCAAAGCCGAAAGTGCTCTCCCAGATAGACCTTGCGCACGTGGTCATTGGCCATCACCTCCTCCGGCGTGCACTGGGCGATCACCTGCCCCTCGCTCATGATGTAGGCGCGCCCGCATATACCCAAGGTCTCGCGGACATTGTGATCGGTGATCAACACGCCGATGTTCTTCTCCTGCAACTGGCCGATGATGCGTTGGATATCGATCACCGAGATGGGGTCGACACCGGCGAAAGGCTCGTCCAGCAGGATGAACTCGGGGCGCATGGCCAGGGCCCGGGCGATCTCGACCCGGCGCCGCTCCCCTCCGGACAGACTCATCCCCAGACTGTCGCGGATATGGCCGATGTGCAGCTCGTGCAGCAGATTCTCCAACAACTCGTCCCGTTCCTGCTTGCCCAACCCCGGCTGCACCTGCAGGATGGCCATGATATTGTCCTCCACGCTCAGCTTGCGGAACACCGACGCCTCCTGGGGCAGATAGCCGATCCCAAGCCGGGCCCGGGCGTGCATGGGCAGGGCGGTGATATCGTGGTCATCGATAAACAACCGCCCCTTGTCACAGGGCACCAGCCCCACAATCATGTAAAAGCAGGTGGTCTTGCCGGCGCCGTTGGGACCGAGCAGGCCCACCACTTCACCGCTGTTGACCTGGAGGGAAACGCCGTTCACCACCTGGCGCGAGCGATAGGACTTGAAAATGGCCTCTGCACCGAGAATACTCATTGCTACTCTTGTGCTTGCCCGCCGTCAGCGTCGCTGCGCGGATGGATAATGATCCGCACCCGCCCTTCGCCGGCCACACTCTTGCCCGCCCTGACCAATTTCCTGTCCGCCTCATATTCAATACGGTTACCGGAAAACAGGTTGTCGCCCTGTTGGAAACGCGCTTCCCCATTTAGGATCACGAGCGACTCATCGGCATGGTATTCGATGGTTTGGGCCTCGCCCCAGGAGCTTTCCTCGACCAGCTCGGCGTCATGATCGAAGCGCGCCGGGGAACCGGTGGCGATGATTTTTTCGATCTCCTGCCGCTGCCTGGAATGGATCACCAGCCTGTCGGCCCGGAGGGTGTCCGGCCCCTGACGGAACACCACGTTACCCTGGTAGATGCTAATCCCCTTGGTGTCATCGATCCTGAGGCTGTCGGACTCGATATAGATCGGCGCCTCTTTCTGCAGCTCGGCCGCCACCAGCGGCATGACCAGCAAAGTCAGCAGTGCGAACAACAGCCCTCGCCTATTCCGGTGCATATTCACCCCTGACCGAGGCCAACAAATTTACAATACCCGTCTTCATGTCGATGGTCATCCCCGTGGCCGTGGTAACGCCTCTTGCATCCCGGATCGTGACATCGGCGCCGGTCTCGGCATATTCGCGCCCGGTGAAAACCCAAAGATCCCGGGTCTGCACCTCCATCAGCGGCCGGCGCGCCTGATCCTGACGCAGCATGAGCACATCGCCCTCGAGCAGCACGGCATCACCGCCCTGGTAAACCTTGGCCAGTTCGGCATCCAGCGAGACCGGCCCGGTACCAACTTCACCATAAACCTCCAGCTGCGGCCGCACCAGCTCGGCGTAATCGCTTTCGGCATAGTGGAATAGTGATTCGCCCCGCAGGCGATGCTTGGGCGCGCCCTGCTCATCCATAGCCGTGATAATGAAATCGGACAAGGAGTAATCCATCACCTCGGCCTGTTTCTCCACCGTTTGGATCGGGACCTGCCCCTCCTGGCGCTGCATCCACCACCCCAGCAGGGCCAGCAGCAACACCACCCCCAGGGTGAAATGGCCCCTTTTGATCGCCTTCGCCATGCCCGCTCAGTCCGCCAGATACGCGGCCAGCTGCGCCGCCAGCGTGCCCTGGGCCTCCATGATCAGTTCGCACAGATCACGCGCCGCGCCGCGGCCGCCGCCACTGGGAGTCTGCCAGTGGGCATGCTTCTTGGTCAGCTCGTGGGCATCCTGCACCGCCACCGCCAGGCCGACCTTGCGCATCACCGGCAGGTCCACCACGTCGTCACCCACATAGGCCGCCTCATCCGCCCTGATCCGCAACTGCTCCAACAGCTGGTTGAAGGCCACCCGCTTGTCCCGCTGCCCCTGGTAGACATAACGGATACCCAGCCCGTTCATGCGGTGCTCCACCACCGTCGAGGTGCGGCCGGTGATAATGGCGATCTCCACGCCGGTCGCCAGCAGCATCTTCATGCCATGGCCGTCGCGCGAATGAAACATCTTGTATTCGTGGCCGTCCTTGTCCATGAACAGCCCGCCATCGGTGAGTACCCCGTCCACATCGAAGACCACCAGTTTAATGCGTGCCGCGCGGGCCATGATGTCTTTCATTCCTTACTCCTCGATTCGCCCCTCTTCCATAAAGGAAAGGGGCCGCGTGTCGCTGCGCGATGCAATTTCTGTATAGGCGTCACCTTGTCGCCACCGTTCCGGGAAAGACCGTGCGCTTGGCTGCCCTCACCCCTGCCCTTTTATGCCCTGTGGGTGCTCCCTCAGGGAGAGGGGGGACAAAGTGTCGCTGCGCGACATCTGTTCATACCACGCCCGCCCGCAACAGATCGTGCATGTTGAGGGCGCCCACCAGCCGCTGCCGTTCGTCCACCACCAGCAGGGCGTTGATCTTGTGAGTCTCCATCAGGTGCAGGGCCTCGGCCGCCAGCTCGTCCGGATCCACGCTGCGGTAATCGCGGGTCATCAGCTCGCCCACCCGGGCGTGATAGATGTCCACCCCCTGATCTACGGCGCGACGCAGATCACCATCGGTGAAGACACCTGCCAGCCTGCCCTGCCTATCCACCACCGCGGTCATACCCAGGCCCTTGCGGCTCATCTCCATCAAGGCGTCCACCAGCAGCACGTCGTCGCTGACGCTGGGCAGTTTATCGCCCGTATGCATGATATCGCGGATCAGCAACAGCAGGCGCCGCCCGAGGCGGCCGCCGGGATGGGAACGGGCGAAGTCCTCTGCGGTAAAGCCGCGCTGCTCCAGCAACGCCACCGCCAGGGCGTCGCCCATCACCAGCGCCACCGTGGTGCTGGAGGTGGGCGCCAGCCCCAGCGGGCAGGCCTCCTGCGCCACGCTGACATCGATGTGGACGTCGGCGGCCTTGCCCAGGGTGGAGCGCGGGTTGCCGGTCAGGGCGATCAGCGGCACGCCGAGGCGCGTGATCAGCGGCAGGATGGTGAGGATCTCTTCCGTCTCGCCGGAGTTGGAAAAGGCCATCACCACGTCCCTGGGGGTGATCATGCCCAGGTCGCCGTGGCTGGCCTCGCCGGGGTGGACGAAAAAGGCCGGACTACCGGTACTGGCCAGGGTCGCGGCGATCTTGCCGCCGATATGACCCGACTTACCCATGCCGATGACCACGATGCGCCCCTGGCAGGCCAGCATCAGTTCGCAGGCGTGGATAAAATTGTCGTCGATACGTGCCGTCAGCGCCGCCACTGCGACGGCCTCGGTCTCCACCACCGCCGTGCCCAGTTGCTTGAGTTTGTCGCGCTCGTCCGGGGCGAGTCTGACGGGCTGCTGTTCCGACCTCACATGACGTCCTTCAATTAGACTGTCACGGGATAACCCAGTTCGGCCAGTTTGGCGGCAATGGCCTCACGCGCCAGGCCCTCCCCGCTGATCGTGACTGTGCCGCTATTCACATCCACCTCGACGTTCTCGACACCGTCCGTCCCGGCCAGCCCGTTCTTGATACCGGCGGCGCAGCCGTTGCATTTGACGTTGGCGACTTTCATTTCCAGTGTTTCCATAACTTTCTCCTCATCAGGCCGTGGCCGAGAAATATAGCATGACCATGTAGGCGCCATAAGCCACCACCAGCAGACCGCCCTCGATGCGGCCGATCCGGCCCGGGCCGCGAAAACCGAAGGAGATCACGAACAGGGCCAGGGTGAGGCCGATCATCCAGTGGAAATCCCGCATCAACACCTCGGGCAGGAAGGCGCCCGGGGCGATCAATCCCGGCAGTCCCAACACGCCGAGCAGATTGAACATGTTGGAGCCGATCACATTGCCCATGGCGATGTCGTGCTCGTTTTTGCGCGCGCTCATCACTGAGGCCATCAGCTCCGGCATGCTGGTGCCGATGGCGACGATGGTCAACCCGATCACCAGATCACTGATGCCAAAGGCCTGGGCGATGTTCACCGCCCCCCACACCAGCAGGCGCGAGGCCAGCAGCATCACCACGATGCCGAACACCAGCCAGAGCAGTGCCCGGGCGGTGGACATGGCCGCCGGCATCTCTTCCGTATACTCCTCCTCCAGCGGGTCGCCGTTGCGCGATTTCAAACCCAGGCTCACCACCATGATCAGCATCAGCACCAGCCCACCCATCAACAAGGCACCATCGAGCCGCCCCAGATAGCCGTCGTTCATCAGCACGAAGGCCAGCAGGGAAACCGCCAACAGGATGGGGATTTCGCGGCGCACCGTGTCGGACTGGACCGTCAGCGGCACCACCAGGGCCGTTACCCCCAACACCAGGGCGATATTGGTGATGTTGGAACCCAAGGCATTGCCGATGGAGAGGCCGGTGTTGCCGTCCCAGGCGGCCATGCCCGAGACCAGCATCTCCGGCGCCGAGGTCCCGAAACCGACGATGGTCAGGCCGATGACCAGCGGCGAGACACCGAAATTACGCGCCGTGGCCGAGGCCCCCAGCACCGTCCGGTCGGCACTCCAGGCCAGCAACACAAATCCGCCGATCACGGCAATGATGAATAGCAACATATAAAACGACTCTAAAAATACTCGGAAAATACTCAGGCCTGAAGATAATGGCCGAACAGGCCCAGAAAGATCGCCGCACCGACCCAGTTGTTGTTGCGAAAGGCACGCATGCATTGCATGCCGTCACGGCGTTTGATCAGCTGCTGCTGGTAGAGCATCAACAGGGCTGCCGCCAGCACGCCCAGATAATACATCCCGCCCAGCGCCAGACGCTGGCCGATAACAATCAGCACCGCCAACATCATCAACTGGATGATGGCGATGATTGCGCGGTCGGCCTCACCGAACAGAATGGCGGTGGACTTGATACCGATCCTGAGATCATCGGGGCGATCCACCATGGCGTACATGGTATCGTAGGCCGTTGCCCAGAGCACCGTGGCGATCAGCAGCAACCAGGCGACGATGGGCACCGCGCCGGTCTGGGCGGCGAAGGCCATGGGCACCGCCCAACCGAAGGCCAGACCCAGATAGACCTGGGGCAGATAGGTCAGCCGTTTCATGAAGGGATAGCTGGCCGCCAGGGCCGCACCCAAAAATGAGAGCATCACGGTGAGCCAGTTCAGGGTCAACACCAGTGCGAAGGCGATAGCCGCCAGCACGGCGAACAGCAGCAATGCCTCCTTCGGTGCCACCATGCCCACAGCCAGCGGCCGGTGGCGGGTGCGCTCGACAAAGGGGTCGAATTCGCGGTCGGCATAGTCGTTGATGACACAGCCGGCCGAGCGCATCAGGAACACCCCCACCACGAACACCGTCACCACCCACCAGTCGGGCCGCCCCTCGCCGGCGATCCACAGCGCCCACAGGGTCGGCCACAACAGCAACAGCGTGCCGATGGGGCGATCGAGCCGCATCAGCAGCGCATAGCCACGCAAATGTTGACGATCGAGTTTTAACACTCACTCAAGCCTTAGTTGTTTTTGATTTTGAACCCCGTCGCCCGGGGCGGCGGCGGCAGAAATATTTCATTCACCAGCAAGGGCAAACCGGCCAGGCGAAACACTGAACGCCGCCCCCACAGCGGCCCGTCGGTGGTCTCGCCTGCCGGCACCGCCCAGCGGTGAAACAGCTCATCCGGTTCGATCCTGGCGATCTCCATGGGGCTGCGCCGCATCGATTTGTCGCGAAACAACAACTCGCCCAGCGGCCGACCGCCCAGATTGGCCAGAGCGCGGCAACGCCCCTGCAACAGCGCCGGCGGCATCACCGTGCGGGCGTAGACCTTCACCTCGTCGCCGCAGCACAAATGCACTTGACGCACTAACGCCAGAGCACGGTCGTCCATCCCCAAGGGAATACGTTCACACAACAGCGGCCGCTCATACCGCTGTTTGAGCAGCCGGACCCGGAACCCGCCACGGCAGGCCTGCTTCAGACGTTTGGTCAGCGACTCGCTGTCGAACAGCCACGCCGCCACCTCATCCGCCAACCCCTCGGGACGCACACCCTGTCCCGGACGCCATTGCGGTTCAAGCCCGGCCTTGCCTGTTGAAATTGGTCTCAAATTCTTGCCTGCATCAAACATCACCATAACGTTGACTGTCACCCAGCCAACGCTGAATCAGGGGCGCCACGTGTTGCGGCCAGCGCTGCAACAGCGCCGTCGCCAGGCGCGCCACCTCGGGCAGCAGATCCCGGTCGCGCTCCAGGTCGGCGATGCGCAGCTGCAACATGCCGCTCTGGCGCGTGCCGAGCACCTCGCCGGGACCGCGCAGCGCCAGGTCGCGGCGGGCGATCTCGAAGCCGTCGTTGGTCTCGCGCAGCGCCGCCAGGCGCGCCTTGCCCTGTTGCGAAAGGGGCTTATGATACATCAAAACGCAGCTGCCACTGACGCGCCCGCGCCCCACCCGGCCGCGCAGCTGATGCAGCTGAGCCAGCCCCAGACGCTCGGCGTTTTCGATGATCATCAGGCTGGCGTTGGGCACATCTACGCCCACTTCGATCACCGTGGTCGCCACCAGCAATCGCAGCTCACCGGCCTTGAAGCGCGCCATCACCGCCTCTTTCTCGGCCGACTTCAAACGACCATGCACCAGACCGATGGCGAGTTCCGGCAGGGCCTCGGCCAGCAGGGCGGCGGTCTCTTCCGCCGCCTGGCACTGCAGCGCCTCCGACTCCTCGATCAGGGTACAGACCCAGTAGGCCTGACGCCCCTCATCGACACAGGCGCGCCGCACCCGCGCCACCACCTGGTCGCGGCGCGCATCGGAGATAGCCACCGTCTCCACCGGGGTACGGCCGGGGGGCAATTCGTCGATCACCGAGCTGTCCAGGTCGGCGTAGGCGGTCATGGCCAGGGTGCGCGGGATGGGGGTGGCGGTCATGATCAATTGATGAGGAACACTGCCGTTGTGGCTGCCCTTCTCGCGCAGGGCCAGGCGCTGGTGCACACCGAAGCGGTGCTGTTCGTCCACGATCACCAGGCCGAGGCGATCAAACACCACCTCTTCCTGGAACAGGGCATGGGTGCCCACCGCCAATGCCGCCTCGCCAGCGGCCAATAACTCCAGATTTTCGCGCCGCTGTTTGGCCCCCGACTTGCCGCTGAGCCAGGCCAGGGTCAACCCCAGCGGCTCGAGCCAGGCCGAGAAATTGCGCCGGTGTTGCTCGGCCAGCAGCTCGGTGGGAGCCATCACCGCCACCTGGTACCCGGCCTCCACGGCCTGCAGCGCCGCGGCGGCGGCCACCACCGTCTTGCCCGAGCCCACGTCGCCCTGCACCAGGCGCTGCATGGGATGGGGCCGGGCCAGGTCGGCGTCGATCTCTTCGATTACCCGCTGTTGGGCGGCGGTGAGGCTGAAGGGCAGGCCTGCTATTAATTGTTGCCGCAGCCGCCCCGGTGGCCTCAAGGGCGGTGCGGCGTGCTGCTGCACCTTGTGACGCAGCTGGCGCAAGCTGAGGTGGTGGGCCAGCAGCTCCTCCAGCGCCAGACGCCGCTGGGCCGGATGCTCGCCCTCGAGCAGCTCGGCCACCGGTGTTTCGGGGGACGGCTGATGCACCGCCGACAGGGCCTGCTGCAGGGAGGGCAGGCCCTGCGTCTGCAACAATTCGCCCGGCAGGTAATCCGCCACCTCGCCCTGGCGCAACAGCTCCAGGGCCTGCTGCACCAGCTGGCGCAGACGCTTCTGCGCCAGCCCCTCGGTGGCGGGGTAGATCGGGGTGAGATGCTCCTCCACCGGCGCCAGAACATGCTCGTCGATGCGGCGGTATTCCGGGTGCACCATCTCCAGCATGGCCGGGCCGCGGCGCACCTCGCCGTAACAACGCAGCCGGGTGCCGCGTTGCAGGGCGGCCTGCTGGCTGGCATTGAAATGGAAGAAGCGCAGCAGCAGGCTGCCGCTGCCGTCACTGATGCGACACAACAGGGAACGGCGCTTGCCAAACTTGATGTCGCTGGCCTGGATCTCACCCTCGATCACCGCCTCCTCGCCCGGGCGCAGGGCGCCGATGGGCACGATGCGGGTGCGGTCCTGATAGCGGTAGGGCAGATGGAACAGCAGGTCTTCCACACAGCGCAAACCCAGCTTCTCCAGACGTCCTGCGACACGCGGGCCGATGCCCTTGAGGGTGGTGAGTGGCGCGGAGAGAGTCATCTGGTGCAGGGAAGATTGGTATGTTTTTTAACCACAAAGTGCGTAACGGGACACAAAGAAAAAATAAACTGATTCAGGAGACCGTCAGCGATTGAGGCCGGCATCACGGCCAATTGTTGTTTTCTTCGTAACCCTTGGTGCCCTTCGTGGGTTAAATAAACATTTAGCCGTCCAATTCCAGGATGGCATCCATCTCCACCGCCGCCCCCTTGGGCAGGGAGGCCACGCCGAGGGCGGCGCGGGCCGGATAAGGCTGCTCAAAATAATCGGCCATCACCTGATTTACCAGGGCGAAATGGCCCAGGTCGGTGAGGAAGATATTGAGCTTGGCCGCATCCTGCAACGAACCGCCGGCCGCCCGGGCCACCGCCTGCAGATTGTCGAAGACGCGGCGGATCTGCGCCTCCATGTCACCCTCGACCAGCGCCATGGTCTCCGGCACCAGCGGAATCTGGCCGGAGAGATATACCGTCGATCCCACCTTGACCGCCTGCGAGTAGGTGCCGATGGCCTGCGGGGCCTGGTCGGTCTGAATGATTTCACGCGCCATGGTTATTCTCACTTTCTGTTGGTTTCTGGATAAGAGGTATGCTGTAACGCAAAGGCTTTAAATCTCCCCTCTTGAAAAGAGGGGGGCTTTGCGCCTCTGCGTTCCTATGCCTGCCTCGCGACTACCCGCGTGAGCGGGCAATCCGCAGCACCGGCTCGATGCCGCGGATCTTGCGCATCAGGTTAGCCAGGTGCTGGCGGCTGTGGACTTCGACCACCATGGTCATGGTGCTGTGGCGGCCGTCGCGCTCTTCCATGTTGACGTTGTCGATGTTGGCACCCATCTCGGCGATGGCCGCCGCCACCGTGGCCAGCACGCCGCGCTGGTTGACCACCTCGATGCGCACCTCGACGGGGAAGTCCCCCTTGACCTCGTCCTCCCACTGGGTCTCGATCCATTTTTCCGGCAGCTTACGGTATTCGGCGACATTTTTGCATGTCTCGGTATGGATCACGATCCCCCGCCCCGAGGTGACGAAGCCGACGATGGAGTCCCCCGGAATGGGCCGGCAGCACTTGGCGAAGTTGACCACCATACCCTCGGTGCCCTTGATCATCAACGGCCGCGCCGTGTCGGTCTTTTCGCCCCACAGCCAGGAGGGCATGTAGCGGCTCAGCGCCTTCTTCAGGCCGCGTTTGGTCTCGGCGCCACCCTCTTCCTCCTCTTTGGGCATCAGGCGCCGCGCCACCAGCACCGCCATGCGGTTGCCCAGGCCGATATCCTCGAGCAGCTGCTCCAAGGTTTCCAGCTTCAGGTCACGCAGCAGCGCCATGAGTTTTTCCGCGGGCAACTGCTCAACCGAACTGTCATAGCCGGCCAACTCGTTGTTGAGCAGGCGCTCGCCCAGCTGTGCGGCCTCGTCGCGCCTGAGGTTCTTGAGATAGTTGCGGATATTGGCGCGCGCCTTGCCGGTGACGACGAAATTGAGCCAGGCGGGGTTGGGACTGGCGTTGCCGGCGGTGATGATCTCGACGGTCTGGCCGTTCATCAACGGCGTGCGCAGCGGCGCCAGCTTGCGGTCGATCTTGGCGGCGACACAACGGTTGCCCACATCGGTATGCACCGCATAGGCGAAATCCACCGCCGTCGCGCCGCGCTTGAGCACCATGATCTCGCCCTTGGGAGTGAAGACATAGACCTCGCGCGGGAACAGGTCGATCTTGACGTTTTCGAGAAACTCGAGCGAATCGCCGGCGTTCTGCTGCATCTCCAGCACGTTGCGCATCCACTCGCGCACCCGGGCGTGGGTGCCGTAGCCGGCGCCGTCGCCGGTTTTGTAGAGCCAGTGGGCGGCGACCCCGGCCTCCGCCACCCGCTCCATCTCCTCGGTGCGGATCTGCACCTCCACCGGCACGCCGAAGGGACCGAACAGCACGGTGTGCAGGGACTGGTAACCGTTGGCCTTGGGGATGGCGATGTAGTCCTTGAATCTGCCCGGCACCGGCTTGTAGAGATTGTGCACGGCGCCCAGCACGCGGTAGCACATGTCCACCGAGTCGACGATGATGCGAAAGGCGTAGACATCGTGCACCTCGGAAAAGGGCAGTCCCTTGCGGCGCATCTTCTGATAGATGCTGTAGATGTGCTTTTCGCGCCCGCGCACGCGGCCGGCGAGCCCTTCCTGCTCGAGGCGCTCGCCGATGGAGGATTCGATCTTTTCGACGATCTCGCGGCGGTTGCCGCGCGCCTTCTTGATGGCCTCCACCAGCACCCGGTGGCGCTCGGGATAGAGGGCGGCGAAGCCCAGGTCCTCCAGTTCCAGGCGCATGGCGTTGAGCCCCAGCCGGTTGGCGATGGGAACGTAGATGTCGAGGGTCTCGCGGGCGATGCGGCGGCGTTTGTCCGGGCGCATGTAGCCCAGGGTGCGCATGTTGTGCAGACGGTCGGTGAGCTTGATCAGCATGACGCGCAGATCGCGCACCATGGCCATCAGCATCTTGCGCATGCTTTCGGCCTCGGCCTCAGCCTTCGATTCGAAGTTGATCTTGGTCAGCTTGGTGACGCCGTCCACCAGCTCGGCCACATCGGCACCGAAGACGGTGATGATCTCATCCTTGGCCACCGGGGTGTCTTCGATAACGTCGTGCAGGATGGCGGCGATGAGCGTCTCGGTATCGAAACGCATCTGGGCCATGAGGGTGGCCACGGCCAGGGGGTGGGTGATGTAAGGTTCGCCCGATTTGCGCCTTTGCTCCTTGTGCGAGGCGGCGCCAAACAGAAAAGCCCGATGGATCAGATCGACCTGGTCGGGCTCTAGATATTTTTCGATTTCGGAACGGAGCTCATCGAAAAGAGGCTCCAGGCTCTCTTGCGTGGAAGTTAATTCCTTACTCTCTGCAGACTCGGAGATGCTCAAACGCCGTGTTC
>JASBUE010000138.1 GCA_030148045.1 Candidatus Tenderia sp. | reverse complement strand
GGAGCTAGGCGGGATCGAACCGCCGACCTCTTGCATGCCATGCAAGCGCTCTCCCAGCTGAGCTATAGCCCCGAAAGAGATGCGCATTTTACGAGGGCAAGGGGAACGCGTCAAGTGCAAGATTTAATATTTTTCTCCATTTTTCCCTGAACTTAGCGCTACTAGCCTTTTTGTTCAATTTTGGCCCAGGTGTCACGCAGGGTGACCGTGCGATTAAAGATTGGTCTGCCGTGGGCATGATCGGCGTCGGCGCAAAAATAGCCTTGGCGCTCAAACTGAAAGACCTCACCGGGCTTGGCCTCGGCCAGGGCCGGTTCCAGCACACATTGGGTCAAGGTGCGCAGGGAGTCGGGATTAAGGAACTCGGTGAAGTCCTTGTCTTCGCGATTGGCCGCCGCGTCCGGCGAGGCGTGGGCGAACAACCGGTCGTAGAGGCGCACCTCGGCCTGGACGCCGTGGCGGGCCGAGACCCAGTGGATCACGCCGCGCGGTTTGCCGACCCCTTCGGGTGTCCGGCCGATGGAGTCGGGCACGTAGCTGCAATGCAGTTCGATCACCTCGTCGTGCCCGTCCTTGATTACCTCGTCGCAGCGGATGATGTAGGCGTTGCGCAGCCGCACCAACCCGCCCTTGACCAGACGCTTGAACTTTTTGTTGGCCTCCTCGCGGAAGTCTTCGCGTTCGATGTAGATCTCGCTGCAGAAGGGTGTCTTGCGCGTGCCCATGGAATCATCCTGGGGATGGTTGGGCGACTCCACCTCTTCCACCTGCTCTTCCGGGTAGTTGGTGATCACCACCTTGAGCGGATCGAGCACGCCCATGCGCCGCGGCGCGTTGACATTGAGCTCGTCGCGCACGGTGTTTTCCAGCAGCTCCATCTCTACCGTGCCTTCGCTCTTGGTGACGCCGATGCGTTGACAGAACTGGCGCAGTGCCGCTGGCGTATAGCCGCGCCGGCGCATGCCGGCGATGGTGGGCATGCGTGGATCGTCCCAGCCTTCGACGAAACCCTCGCTCACCAACCGGGTCAGCTTGCGCTTGCTCATCACGCTGTATTCCAGGTTGAGGCGTGAGAACTCGATCTGCTGCGGATGACAGTCGATGCTGACGTTGTCCAGCACCCAGTCGTAAAGTGGGCGGTGATCCTCGAACTCCAGGGTGCAGAGCGAATGCGTGATACCCTCCAGCGCGTCGCTGATGGGATGGGTGTAGTCGTACATGGGATAGATGCACCAGGCCTCGCCGGTCTGATGGTGAATGACGCCGTGGCGGATGCGGTACAGGGTCGGATCACGCAGGTTCATGTTGGGCGAGGCCATGTCGATCTTGGCGCGCAGCACCTTGGCGCCGTCCTCGAATTCCCCGTTTTTCATGCGCTCGAACTGGTCCAGGTTCTCCTACACCGAGCGATTACGATACGGGCTCTCCCTGCCCGGCTCGGTTAGTGTGCCGCGGTATTCGCGGGTCTGTTCCGCAGTCAGTTCGCAAACATAGGCCTTACCGGCCTTGATCAGCTCGACGGCGAATTCATACAGCTTGTTGAAATAACCGGAGGCGAAGTAGAGGCCGTCCCATTCATAACCCAGCCAGTGCACGTCCTGTTTGATGGACTCGACGAACTCGGTGTCTTCCTTGTGCGGATTGGTGTCGTCGAAACGCAGGTGGCAGCGGCCCTTGTAGTCCTGCGCGATGCCGAAGTTGAGCACGATGGACTTGGCATGGCCGATGTGGAGATAACCGTTGGGTTCGGGCGGAAAACGGGTGGCGATGCTGCTGTGCTTGCCCGTTTTCAGATCCTCGTCGATGATCTGGCGGATAAAGTTGCTTGGGGAGTTGGTTTCGCTCATCCTGCCTCTATTCCTAAATTAACCATTAAGCGCCGAGTGCTTATGCATTCGCGTTGATAAATTCGATTGCCTTGTCGAAGCGCCGCAGACAGGCCTCCTTGCCGACCAGATAGAGCACCAGATCCAGATCGGGCGACGGCGCACCGCCGGTCACTGCCAGGCGCGCCGGCATGCCCACCTTGCCGAAACCCACCTCCAGCTTGTCCACGACCTGCTGCAAGGTGGCATGGATAGACTCGCGGGTCCAATCGCTCATGGCCGCCATGGCATCGCGCAACTCGGCCAACACATGGGCGGCGTCACCGGCGAAGGCCTTTTTGGCCGACTTGGCGTCGTACTCCTGCGGATCACGATAATAGAAGACGCAGACCCGGGCCAACTCCACCAGGGTCTTGGCCTTTTCGCGTTGCGCCTCGACCACCGCGACGATGTCCGGCCCCTCGGCGGGATCGATCTCCAGGCTGCCCAGATGATAGCTCAGGTGGTGGCCCACGTGGGCCGGATCGCTGTTCATGAGGTACTGGTGGTTGAGCCAACGCAGCTTTTCCGGATTGAAGGTCGACGCCGCCTTGTTACAGTTGGCCAAATCGAACAGTTCAATCATCTCATCGACGGAGAAGATCTCCTGATCGCCGTGGGACCAGCCCAGCCGCACCAAGTAGTTGAGCACCGCCTCGGGCAGGTAGCCCTCCTCGCGATACTGCATCACACTCACCGCGCCGTGGCGCTTGGAGAGGCGCTTGCCGTCGGCGCCCAGGATCATGGGCAGGTGGGCATATTTGGGCGGCTCGATGCCGAGCGCCTTGAGGATGTTGATCTGGCGCGGCGTGTTGTTGAGATGGTCGTCGCCGCGGATGACGTAGTCGATCGCCATATCGGAATCGTCCACCACCACGGTGAGATTATAGGTGGGTGAACCGTCGGGACGGGCGATGACCAGATCGTCCAGCTCGGCGTTGTTGATCACCACCCTGCCCTTGATCAGATCGTCGATCACCACCACGCCCTCGGTGGGGTTCTTGAAACGGATTACCGGCTCCACCCCCTCGCGCGGCTCGCGGCGATGGCGACAGCGGCCGTCATAACGCGGCTTCTGCTTCTTCGCCATCTGCTCTTCGCGCATGGCCTCCAACTCCTCCTTGGTGCAGTAGCAGTGATAGGCGTGGTCCTGGTCGAAGAGCTGCTGGATCATCTCTTTATAACGCGGAAAACGCTCGGTCTGATAGAACGGCCCCTCGTCGTACTCCAGGCCCAGCCAGGTCATGCCCTCGAGGATGGCGTTAACCGACTCGGCGGTGGAGCGCTCCAGGTCGGTGTCCTCGATGCGCAGCACGAAACTGCCGCCGTGCTTGCGGGCGTGCAACCAGGAAAACAGCGCCGTGCGGGCGCCGCCGATGTGCAGGTAGCCGGTGGGGCTGGGGGCGAAACGGGTGCGTACCGTCATTATCTTTCCCTAAAACCGTGTTGAAAATGCAAAGGGGACTATTTTAACAAACCGCCTGCCAGGCGGTGAATAAATTCGCAGCGCCCAATCGGCCGGGCACAAAAAAGGCGCTGCCTCAGCCGGCAGCGCCTCCTGCATCGGAACGAATGATTTAGATCAGCGACCCAGCACGTCGTTGCGGGTGCTCTCGGCAATCGCCGCGGCTTCGGCAATCAGATCGTCCGGCACGCCCAGCTCTTTCAGGGTGGCGCCCAGATTCTCCATGACCGCGTCGAAGTGGGAATCGTCCAATCCCCTGGCCACCAAGTGGGCGTGGGCTGCGCGCATGTCCTTGCCGCTGTAATTGGCGGGGCCGCCGAAGGCGAAGCTCAAGAATGCCTTTTGCTTGGCGCGCTGTTTGTCCATGTCCACACCTTCGAAAAACCGGTTGATACGCTCGTCGGCCAGCACCTTGCGGTAGAACACATCCACCGCGGCGTCCACTGCAGCTTCCCCGCCGATACGTTCGTACAGGCTTTTATCTTTGCTCATGGCCGCCTTTTCTTCCTCGGTATAGCCGGCCAGGACATCGCCGCGCACGCTTTCGGCAATGGCGGCGGCTTCGGCAATCAGATCGTCCGGCACGCCCAGCTCCTTCAACGTGGCGCCTAGGTTTTCCATGACGGCATCGAAATGGCTGGCATTCAAGCCCCGCTCCACCAAGTGGGCATGGCCCAGACGCATATCCTTGCCGCTGTAATTGGCGGGACCGCCGAAGGCGAAGGTCAAGAATGCCTTTTGCTTTGCGCGCTGCTTATCCATGTCCACGCCTTCAAAGAACCGGTTGATGCGCTCGTCGGCCAGCACCTTGCGGTAGAAGACATCGACCGCGGCATCCACCGCGGGCTCACCGCCGATGCGTTCATACAACGGCGCCTTGGCCGCAGGGGCGGGCTCTCCGCCGCCAAACATCTTTTTCAAAACCCCGAACATACTCTCTCTCCTCCTCGTCACAATCAATCAAGGCAGCACCATTCCGGGCAAGATAGTACCCATCAAAAGATATATTGTAAATATGTTTTTATCTGACGGGCATAGTCAGGAATTGGTGTCAACAATGGTGAAAATGGTGGGAGACTGTAACGGCTTACTGGTTTTCGACCCGATGACGCATGCGTACAAAGTCGGAATGGGAGACGTAGATCAAGTCGCTGATCTTGCGGATCAGGTGCTCTTCGTATTTATCCTTGTCCAGGTCGGCAAAGCAGACCCGCCACAGCAGCTCGACGATCTTGAGCTTTTGTTCATAGTAGAAATAGTCGTTGACCAGGCGAGTGAACTCGTAAAGGGAAGTGGCATCGTCGATCTCGCTCTCGGCCAACTCGACAATTTCGCGTGTCTCTTGGGTGGACAGGGAAAACATGTGTTGTACCGCATCGACCACGGCCTCGCGCTCCTCCGCATTGATATGAAAATCGGCGCGCGACACCTCGATCAACAGGGACGCGGTGGCCAGTTGCAGCGCCCGTTCGGGCATCTCGCCCTGACGGCCGCCGCTGACCGACTTGATATTTTGATCGAAGAAACGACGTACGCTTTTTAGCATTTAATTCTCTATTGCGTTGAGAGTGACGGAATCCAGTGCTGACCCCGGCGATAACAGCTGCACGATGTCGTCATAGCCGGCATCGGTGGCCATGTCTTGGGCACTTTCGCCGTCGGAGTTGTGGATGTTGGCCTGGGCCCCGGACTGCAGCAGTTGCACCACCACCTTGTCGTGGCCGCCCCGGGCCGCAAACATCAGCGCCGTCATGCCCGTGCCGGCGCCGGCCTGCACTTCGCGGGCATAGCCCAGCTCGGGCGCCTCGATGGCGTTGACGTTGGCGCCATGGTGGAGCAGGTCGGCGACGATGCGATGATTGCCCGTTTTAGCCGCCTCCATCAGGGGACTGCGTCCCGCCAGGCTTTCGATGTTGACATCGGCGTCTTGCGCCAGCAGCAGCTGCACCAGGTTGCGGCGACCGTTTTCCACCGCCACGTAGAGGGGTGTCTTGCCCATAAAGCCGCGATAATCCACAGCGGCGCCCGCCTCGATTAGCGCCCGGGCAACCTCCTCATGCCCCTTTGCGACCGCCACGATCAATACGCTGTTCCTGCCTATGGCGTGTTTGGCCAGGGCCAGACGGTTACGGCGGTTGTCCTGCTCCAGAGTGTTGGGGTCGGCAGCGTTGGCCAAAAGCAATTTCACCAGCCCTACGTTGCCATTGCCGGCGGCTACCAGCAACGGTGTCTCGCCGTGGCGGTTGGCCAGGCTGACCCGGGCATCGCGCTCGAGCAGATAGCGGACCACCGTGGGATGGCCCTGGCGCACGGCGGCGTGGAGCGCGGTATCGCCGCGCGCAGCGGCTTCCATGAGTTCGCGTTCGCTGAGCGGCGCATGGGACTTGGAAAGGGAAAACTGGCTCAGACCAACGGGCACGAAATTGATTTCGGCACCACCCTCGACCAGCGCCCTGACCGTCTTCAGCTGCCCCTCGAAGGCGGCCGCCGGCAGCGGCAGGACACCATTCTTATTGGCGGAATTGGGATCAGCGACGCCGTCAGCCAGCAACTGCTCCACCTTGATGACATCGCCGGTGCGGGCCGCCTTGAGCAGGCTCTCGTCGGCATTCAGGCCGGCATACACCTGCTCATCCTTGGCCCCGGCCTTTTTCAGCACCGCGATCACGGCGGCGTCA
>JASBUE010000137.1 GCA_030148045.1 Candidatus Tenderia sp. | reverse complement strand
GGGTGAGGCTGTCGTAATTGGTGGCCAGACTGACCTGGTCGATCAGGCGTTTCTGCTCGGTGAGATCGAAAAAAGTGGCGATGAAATAACTCACCTCCTGGTTCGCATCGCGCACCAGATTGATCTTCAGCCATTCGCTGTAGATCTCGCCGTTTTTGCGCCGGTTCTGGATTTCGCCTTCCCATTTGTCTCGTTCAAAGAGTTCGCGATACATGCGCTGATAGAAGGCCTGGTCCTGTTTGCCGGATGACAGGAGGGAGGGATTTTGACCGATGACCTCGTCGTTCTGATAGCCGGTGATGGTAGTGAAGGCATCGTTGGCCATGATGATGCGCTGCTCGGCATCGGTGATCAGCATGCCTTCCTGGGAGTGCTTGAACGCCAGGGACGCGATACTGTAATCCTGTTCCAGGTGCAGACGTTTCTGTTGTTCCTCCGCCTGGATCATGGTCAGTCCCAGGGTATTGGCAAAGCTCTGGACGATGAACTCGTCGTCGGTGCTGAAGGGTTTGCCATCGTGTTTATCACTGAGATAGACCCGGCCGAGTAGCTGGCCGTTGTGGCTGACCGGCGCGGCCAGCAGGTTTTCCATACGGGGGTGATGCTCGGGAAATCCACTGAAGCGCGGGTCGCTTTCGATGTCCGGGATGTTTAAACAGGTTTCGCCATGCAGTATATCGCCGAGTAGGCCGATGCCCTGAGGCGGTGCGCCCAGGCGCTGCACCGTTTCCGGGCTCATGCCGGTCTGGATAAACTCCTGGGGTTTCAGGTGGGGACCGAGGATGGCGACGGCACCATAGCGGGCCTCGATCAGGGTGGTCAGGATCTCGATACCGTTCTGGCACAGGGTATAAGCGTCCCGGCTATGGCCGAGTAGGTTGAACAGCCGCTGGGAGGCGTGATTGAGGGCGCCCAGCCGTTGCGACCAGCGGGCCTGGTGCTGTTGATCGATCTTGAGTTGGCTGGCAGCCTCTTCGTGCCACAGGACCAAGCCGTGCAATAAGCTGGCCTGGGTGACGGCACCCAGCACCTGGTCGTTCTCATCGACGACCGCCACCGCCGTCTCGCCGGCCTGGAAATACTGGTTGAGCTGCTCCAGCGGAGTATCGGCGGCGACCAGGGGAGTTTCCACCATCTGCGCGATATCGGCGAAGATGCGCTGCGGGTAACGGCTGATAAGGTGATCGTCCACTAGCCCCAGAAAGCGGTGCTGTTTTTCGTCGTAGACGCCATAGACATTGCCTGCCGGCTTGGCGTGCTGTAATGGTTTTGCCTCGGCCGCGACGCGTACCCAACGATTGGTCAGGGCATCGGCGGCAAATAGTTCGATATGCGTGGGCAAATGTCTACTCACTGCTGAAATACGATGGAAAGAGTTCCCGGTAACTCATTTACGACTTTTTACATGGGAACTATCGGGGAAGATGGGCCTGTGATAAATAAGGAAAATCCTTATTTCGTCGAACGGACCCGCCCCCGTGTGAGTCTGATCAAGGTGGGGTTGCAAGAAAGGAGACGCTCAGGCCTCGATCAGGCCATCGCGGATGGCCAGGCGGGTGAGTTGGGCGACATTGCCTACCGCCAGTTTTTGCAGGATGCGGGTGTGGTGGACGCCCACGGTCTTGGGGCTGATGTTAAGCTTGTCGGCGATCTCGGCCACAGTGAGTCCCTCGGCCAGCAGGATGAAAATATCGAATTCCCTGGGTGTCAGCCGGGCGAAAGTTTCTGTCGATTGTTTCTGTCGTGCCGTGATGCTTTCATCGAAGAATTGTTCTCCCCGGGCGATGGCACAGACCGCCTCCAGCAGCATTTTAGGTGCCGAGCGTTTGCTGATATAGCCGCTGGCACCGGCTTCGACCGCACGTTGCGCCAGTACTGGATTCTCGTGGATGCTGAACATCAGGATGCGGGCGCCGCGCTCCCGGGCACGGATGCGGCGCGCCGCCATGAGTCCGCTGCCGTCGGGTAGGCTGATATCCATGATGATCAGGTCAGGCCGGTGCTTTATATAGCTCTGATAGGCCTCGTGCACGCTGGCGGCGCAGTCTACCACTATCGCATTACCATGGCTCTCCAGCAGACGCTGATAGCCTTCCCGCACCACCGGGTGGTCGTCGACAATGATGATTCGTGCCGGCTTGTTGGGCATGAATTATATTCAGTACGGTTCGCTCAGCGGCAGTTCGATGCGCAAGGCGAAGCCCTGCGCCGGTTGTGTTTGCAGTTTGATGTCTCCGTTCATGGCGAACACCCGTTCACGCATGCCGGCCAGGCCGAAACCACTGTTCAGTTGTGCCTCACCGGCACCCTGGCCGTTGTCTTTTATTTCAAGTCGCAGATTTGTCCCTTCCCTGTCCAGCTGAATTGTCGCCCACTCCGCCTGGCTGTGGCGGGCGATGTTGGACAGGCTTTCCTGGATGATGCGGTAAAGTGCGATTTCCAGTGTCCGGCCCAAGCGTGGAATGCTCGGATCGTAAACAAGCCGAAACTGGATACCCGGGCAGTACCTGCGCCACTCGTCTAGCAGGCTATGTAGGCTAACCTCCAGGCCTTCGCTGTCCAACAGCGGCGGCTTGAGTTCGTTGATGACGGCCTCGATCTTATGGTGAGTATGTTCACACAGGTCGATGATGGATTTGGCGCTCTCAGCTATAGCGCTGTGAGTGTTTTGGTTCAGGCTGTTGATGGTGTGGGCGTTGGCCAATACTGCGGCACAATACTGGGCCATTTCATCGTGCAGTTCCTTGGCGATACGCTGCCGGTCCTGTTCAATGCCGGTGATCAACTTGCGTGTCAGCGCCTGATTCTCGCCCAGTAATTTCAGCGCGTGCTGCTCTGCCGCGAAACGCGCCTGCTGTTCTTCCGCCTGGATCAGGATCAGCGCCAGGGTGTTGGCAAAGGTCTGGACGACGATTTCGTCATCAGTGGTAAAACGTTTTTTATTCAGTTTATCACAGAGATAAACGCGACCACGCGTCTGGTCTTTGTGGGTGACCGGGCAGGCAAGCATGCTCTTCATTATAGGATGATGAGGGGGGAATCCGGTGAATCGTGGATCTTCCTCAATATTGGCAATATTGAAGCAGGCTTCGGAGTGTAGAATATCTCCCAGCAGCCCTTTTCCTGTAGGATAGGCGCCGATTTCCGTAACCTGGGCCTCGCTGATTCCGGTCTGGACGAAATCTTGCAACTGCTGCTGGGCATCGAGTATGGCAATGGCGCCATAGCGAGCCTCGACCAGACTGGACAGGATTTCGATACCTCTTTGGCAGAGCTCGTGAGGCTCCTGGGTATGGGCGAGCAACTCCAGGAGATGTTGAGAGGCGTCATTTAGCGAAGTCAACCGACGTGACCAACGTGCTTGGCGCGCTTGGTCGGCCTTGAGCTGGCGGGAGGCGCGCTGGTACCAGTGGACCAAACTGTGGAGCAGGCTGGCTTGGGTGACCGCGCCGATGATCCTGTCGCCACCGGTCACGGCGACGGCCACCTCGCCGCCGGCGAAATGGCGATCGAGTTCGTCCAAGGGGGTGTCGGCGGGGATGGTGACGGTCTTCGATAAATTGGCCAGGTCGGCGAAGATGCGTTGAGGGTAGCGGCTGATCTGGTGCTCGTTGACCAGCCCCAGGAAATCACCGCTTTCCTCGCCAAACACGGCATAGATGAGGCCCGGTTCCGCTGCACTTGGGTGGTCATCGGCGTTGACTCGGGCCCAGTGCCTGGTGAGGGCGTCACCGGCGACGAGGGGCGAGGTCACCATTTGAGACTGACTTCTACTTCCAGGTCGAAGTCGATTTGCAGAATTTCATCCGCCGACATGAGTGGCTTGATGCGCTCTAGCACAAAACGCGTCAGACGTTCCTCAGGAATGCGTTTGAGCATGGCCTCCCGGACGATAATGTCTCCTACAATATCATCGTCCGGCTCAATATGGGCGAAGGGATAATTGACCAGCAATTCCAGGGTTTTGCGAACCGCGACACAGCCGACGGCCGAGTCCCGGCCTAGCACCAGACCATCCCTGATCGGCGGTAATTTGAACTCACGGATCCTTGCCTGTATGCGCTGTGAGGGATAATTTTCTGTGGTCATGGCGGCACTCCCAACGGCATGTCATGATGTTGAATTCATTTTAACATTACGCTGGCCTGATTGCCTTAAGGAATGCGGTGGTTCTCCAGGGATTGATCCGTGAGTACTGCATCGTTAGACATGAAAAATACGGAGGGTCGGTTTGCCAATACCTTCCTCTTTGGGCATCTCGGCTTATCTGCTGTCTTTTCATGGACCGAGGTTAATGAAAGGCGGGTCAATTTCGCATTGCCGACACACGGCCGGCAGAGGTCGAGGGAACAATAGCCTCTTCTCATAGCACCCACCGTCAAACGCCTTGTTCCTCATTGGAAGAAACAACTTTCTTGGTTTCCGTATAAATTTCTTCAGAAAAAAGGTTGACCTGGAGCCAACTCCAGGATGTAGGCTTTGTTTCGGAATCAAGCGTGCGTGGAGGCTGTGGTCCGGGATGATTTATTTCCAACAAAGACGCAGACATCAGAAACTCGTCTCATGAAGCGATATTTCGGAATGGCAGGGGGTGCCGGCATGCTGCTGGTGTTGGGCAGCGGTGTGGCTCTGGCCCACGACCCGGTGTTCGGATTGGGGCCGCATACCTTGTTCAAGGACGCTGTCGAGGTGCACGTGGGTGTGGACCGGCGCGAGTCAGGAAGTGCCGGTGAAACAGATTCTTCTCTGGAGCTGGCCTACGGGCTGAGCGGGGATTGGACGGTCCGCTTCGAAGCGCCCTATGTGGAGCGGGAGGATGGCTCGAACGGTATCGGGGACCTGGCCGTCGCCACCAAGTACCGCTTCTGGCGCCGCGATAGCCTGGGGTTGCAGGAGTCCGCGACGCTGTTTCTCAGACTCAAGCCGGATACCGCGGACAAAGGGCGTGGCAGTGGTACCAGCGATGCCATTGTTGGGCTGACTTACGGCTACGAGAGCCGCAAATGGTACCGCTGGGCCGCGCTGCGCTACCGTGCCAATGGTGAGACATCCGACGGCCTGGCGCGGGGCGACAAGCTGCTGCTCGATCTGGTGGGCGGTATCCGTTTCAAGCCGAGCGGATATCTGGAGCCGGACTGGGTGTGGATGCTGGAGCTGAACGGCGAGCGCACGGCCAGGAGCCGCCTGGACGGCGGCACGCTCGCCGATAGCGGCGGCACGGAATGGTTCCTCTCGCCGGGGTTGATGTGGACGTTACGCAACTTCGCCGTCAAGACCGGTGTGCAATTTCCCCTCACCAGTGACCTGAACGGCAATCAGGCGGAATCCGATTACCGCGCCCGGTTGGAGCTGGAATGGCACCTGTGACGGCGGCGCGGCCGGATGGCCGAATAAACTGGAGGATACGACATGAAGCGCTCTGCTCTATTCATTGCAATACTCGTCTTTTTATGGGCCGGGCCGAGCGTGGCGGCCGGCACCCGGTATGAACTGCGGGTCGACGGCCTGGCCTGTCCCTTCTGCGCCTACGGCATCGAGAAAAAACTCATGAAGACTCCGGGGGTGGAGGCGGTGGAGATCGACCTGGATAAAGGGCTGGTCATCGTCAGCGCCGAAGAGGGTGCCGCCTTCAGCGAGGCGCAGATGAAAACGCTGGTGGATGACGCCGGCTTCACGCTGCGCGGCATGACGACGCGTCAGGGCGGGCAATAAGGTGTGTTTGGTGGCGATAGTCCCGTCGTGCAGCCGGATGCAGAGTGTGGTCCTTTGGTTGCGTTGCAACCCTGACAATGGCTGAGTCCGTGGTGAAGAAGACGCTGTGGTTCGTTGTGGCGCTGGTGCTGGTGGCTGCGATCATCGGCGCGGCGTCGTTTTCTTCTGCGCGGGAACCGGCCTACCGCTTCGTCACGGCCTGGGGTGGGCAGGGGACAGAGCCGGGACAATTCAATGAACCCACCGGCATCGCCGTCAGCGATACGGAGGTGTTTGTTGCTGATGCCCGCAACGGGCGCATCCAGGTGTTCGATCACGACGGGCGTTTCCAACGCATCATAGGCGCTCCTGGCGAGGCGGCGGGCCGGGTCGGCCGCCCGATGAACCTTGTCATCGCCAACGGCGAGCTGTATGTGGCCGATTACTGGAACGACCGCATCGCCGTGTTCTCGCTGGCAGGGGAGTGGCGGCGCGCCCTCGGGCGTGCCGGTCACGGCCCGGGCGAGTTCGATGCGCCGGGCGGGGTGGCGGTGG
>JASBUE010000119.1 GCA_030148045.1 Candidatus Tenderia sp. | reverse complement strand
CGCGTGAAATCACCACCGACAGCGAGATGGCTGGGATCGATTACAAGGCCCGTTACGAAGAGCTGAATAATTCACTCGAAACATACGAGGGCTCTTACAAGCGCAACCTTGAGCGTGCGGCCAAGACGAAGGAGCCGCTCAGGTCCAGCTTGGATGAGGCCGAATACCGCCGCCTGGTCGATGAGGGACATATGTTGGCCGGTCAGGACGACTATGCCGGCGCGGCGAAATCCTTGGAGAAGGCCCAGGGCATGATCACCGCGGTACTGACGGATATGCTGCATGCCCAGACAGTCACCTACGACAAGAAGTTCGAGACCCCCAAAGAGGAGTACGAGTACGAACTGGCGCGCCTGGAGAACTACGAGGAGCTGGTCCCGCTCGCTATCGAGCAAAAGCAGCCTTCCGAGCGAGCGCTCGAGCTGATCGACAGTTTCGTGCAGAAGGCCGCCAAGATCAAGGGCGAAGGTCAGGAGGTTGCCGCCAAGGGTGATTACAAGATGGCGATTATGGCTATGCAAGCTGCCACCTCGAATCTGCAGCGCGCCCTGCGCATGGCGGGAGTGAACTAGCCGTGTTGGTGTAACATCTAAGCTTTGTGTATAGTGCGGACGACTGCCGCCGGTCTGGACGGTGGTCGGTTTGTTTCGAAGCCCAATAGATAAGATCGGTAATTATGTTGCGTTTTAAGCGTCACAAAGCGTTTGCCATTGTTTCGGCGGCTTTCTTCTCGGCCATGTTGTTGCCGCGCCTGGCGTATGTTCAGGAAGAGACGTTTTAGGGTGATTTCTGGAACGGCGGTGAGCATTTTCAGCTCCACGGCGACGTCGTGCCTGTGTCCGAAGACGGTATTCATGATCCGACCAACGACGCGGTAAAAGTGCTGCAGGAACCGGTCGAGGCGATGGCGGATTTTCCGCGTGATAATTCAGGCGTGATCGATTGGGTGAAGGCGCTCGACCAGGGCTTGATTGCTCCCCGGAAAGGCTTGTATGGCGATGAGGAAATGCATGCGGTCGATTTCGATGTGATTTTCAAGAACACCGGATCCATGCCCTATGTGCGCTATCCCCACCGCAAGCATACCGAATGGCTGACCTGTAAGAACTGCCATCCCAAGATTTTTCTGCCCCAGAAAGGCGGGAACCCTGTGACCATGTCCGGAATCATGCAAGGTAAATATTGTGGCGTCTGTCATGGTAAAGTCGCCTTTCCTCCAACCAAGAATTGTGGGCGATGCCATTCCGTATCCCGAGACACCGTCGGCTTAAGATAATTCTCTATCTGTTGGGTGCGGCACAGCTTGTTGGTTGTGCCACGACCGAGCAGGCTACGGCCCCTGTGCCGAAGGACGACCCGGCGGCAGCCGAACTCGCCGAGTTGTTCGAGGGCCTTCCCGAGGCACCGTCAGCTGGCGGGCAAGGGGCGGAGCCGGAAGCGCCCCGGCCTCCAATAGCAGAGCTGCAGCCCCGGGATGTGATTGAAGAGGCGATCGATGAATCCATAGATCCGCTGGATCAGATCGCTGCAACCACACCCAAGCCCGTTCTCCCCACGCCGCAAGATATCGCCAATATCCGGATATTCGGCTGGCACGTCATTGACGGGGCGCCGATAGGCAATTTTTTCACCGGTGTCGCCCAACGCGGTTTTACGCGACCCGTCGCCGTTGCGGTGCAAGGCGACTATCTCTATGTCGTCGATGAGGGGGCCGACATTCTCTATCGTTTCGATCTCCTTGCCAAGCGCATAGAGGCGCTGCTCGACCTGAGGGCCGAGGTGAAAGGCGAGGTCGCCGATATCTATGTGGACAAGGACTTTTCCTTTTACCTGACCGATACCGATGCGGGCAGGGTGATCCACTATGATCGTTACGGCGGTGTGCTGCAGGTATTCCGCGATCATTTCAATATGGTTCGGCCGGTCGCCGTGACGCGGCTGGAGAACGGTGATGTCGTGGTGGCGGACGGCCATTATGATCATCTGCTGCAATTTAACAGTATGGGTAAGTTGATCGCGGCCTATGGTGGCCGCGGCGAAGGCGTGGCGGAGTTTCTCAATATCATGACCATGGCCAAAGGCCCGGATGGTTATTATGTCGGCGCCCGTGTGGGTCGGCGCCTGCAGGTCCTCGGCCGCGACGGCGGCTATCGCTACGCCTTCGAGGAAGGGGCGGTGGTATTCCCCGCCTCCATTGCCGTGGACCGCAACAATCGCAGCTATGTGGCGGATTACATGGATAACACCATCAAGGTGTTCGACCGCGGCAGTCTGATCGGAACGATCGGGCGTTTCGGGACCGGCGTGGGTCAGTTCAAGCGGATTACCGATCTTTGGCTGGACGGTCATCTGCTCTACATCGTCGACAGTCTCAATGGCCGAATCCAGGTGGCCCGCTTGTCGCCCGAGCCGGTGGTTGATTCGGCGCCTGAACGGATGCGGGAACCGGCGCCGGTGTCTGTGGATGAAATGGCGGAGGAATTGGTGGATGGCCTGCCGGACGATCCTGCCGTGCAGCCAGTAGAGCAGCCCGCATCCGGAAACTCCCCTGATAGCAGTAACCCATGATCATCCCCGCGCGCTGGTGGGCGGCGTTCTGCTGGTTCCTCCTCCTGTCGGCTGTTTCCGGCTGCGCACGCCTCCCGACCGTATTTGAATACCGCGGCGCTGATATCGCCGGCGTTGAGCGGGTCTGGCCTGAGGCGCCCGAGCCGCCCCGTTATCGTTATGTCGGCCAGTTGACCGGTGAGGAAAATTTTTCCCGGCCGGGCGAAGAGAGTCTCAATACCGGTGCCCGCTTACTGCGCTGGCTGGTGGGATTAGTCGGCCAAGGCGAACAACCGGTGATTCTGCAGCGGCCCCAGGCCGTCGTCAGCGACGCTCGGGGGCGGATCTTTGTCAGCGATGTCAGTCGTCAGGCGGTTTATGTATTCGATACCGTGCAGGCTGAACTGCTGGTGTGGGAATATGCCGCTGACGAGGTGCGCTTCTAGCTGCCCATCGGGCTGGCCCCTACCGGCGATGGCGGGGTGTTGGTTGCCGACGCCTCGCTGCGCCTGGTGGTCCGGCTGGCGCCGGACGGCAAGCCGCTGGGCTATTTTGGGCGCGGCGAATTGCAGCATCCCACTGGTTTGGCCCGGGATCCGCAGCGCCGGCGTTTCTACGTCGCAGACCGGGGCGCCAACACGATCAAGGTGTATGATGAGGCCGGCGAACAGCGATTTGAGTTTGGCGAGTTCGGCGAGGCCGCCGGCCAATTGAACGGCCCGACCTACCTGTTCTGGCACGACGACCGGCTTTATGTCACCGACACCCTCAACTCCCGCATCCAGATTTTTTCGCCGCAAGGGGAGTATATTTCCGAATTCGGCCGTCGCGGACTCTACCTGGGCGATCTGCCGCGTCCCAAGGGGGTGGCGGTGAGCCAAGACGGCAAGATCTATGTGGTAGAATCGTTTTACGACTATTTGTTAATATTCAACCGCAAAGGTGAGTTATTATTGCCGATCGGCGGCACGGGCCGGGAGGTGGGGCAGTTCTATTTGCCCGCGGGGGTATGGGTTGATAACAACTACGTTTACGTTGCGGACACCTTCAACGGCCGCGTGATGATATTCGAATATCTTGGAGAGGGAGATGCGTCGGACGTTGCAGATGATAGCAGCTCTGATATTGATGGCGCTGCTGGGAGCTAGCGCCCAGGCCGAAATAATATCGGATATACGCAATACCAAACACAATTTCTCCGCCTCCGTCGTTCCCGCCTTGCCGGATGGCGCCAGTCGCACAGTGCAGGCAAGATCGGAATCGCAGATCTGCGCCTTTTGCCACACCCCCCACAAGGCAACCCAGCAGGGGCGGGCGCCGATTTGGAACCGCAAGCTCTCCAACGCCACCTACACCCCGTACACCAGTACCTCGCTCGATGCCGTCGATCTCGGCCAACCCAATACCAAATCCAAGCTCTGCCTTTCCTGCCATGACGGTACCCTGGCCATCGGCTCAGTGAACGTGCTGAACCGGGTTGAAAACCCCCAGGTCAAGATGGAAGGCACCGCCGCCGACGGCACCATGCCGGTCGGTCGGGGCGAGCGCAGCGGTTTCACCCGCCGGCTGGGCACGGATCTGACCAACGACCATCCCATCTCCTTTACCTACGACTCCTCCCAGGCCGTGCGTGACGGTGAGCTACGCGATCCTAATGCGGAGACCTTCTTGGGTGAACGTAATCGCCGCATTACCCACAACAAGCCCACCCTGCCGCTGGAAGACAGCCAGATGGAGTGTATTACCTGTCACGATCCACACATCCGCAGCACCTCGGGCGAGAACATCAAGTTCCTGCGGGTGAACCGCTTCCAGCAGACTACGCCGGTGGAAGGGAGCTTCGACCAGGCCAACGATATCATTTGCCTGGCCTGTCATGAAAAGGCCGGCTGGGCCGATTCGGCGCACGCCAACATGGCGGTCGGCAACGAGCGCTACACCGATGCCGCGGCCGAAGTACGCGAGTTTCCGCAAAACATGCAGGTCTGGCAGGCGGCCTGTCTCAACTGTCATGATCCGCACACCGTGCAGGGTTCGCGCCGACTGTTGCGTGAAGGGACCGACGATGCCGGCCAGCTGGTCAGCGCCGGGGGCGACACCATCCGCATTAAGCAGGGTGGCAGCGCGGCCATCGAAGAGACCTGTTACGCCTGTCACTCCACCGATGGCAACGTCCTGCAGGGACAATCCAACAAGGGCGTGTTCGAGGTGCCGGACATCAAGACCGACTTCACCACCATGCGTATCCACATGCCCATCGCCAGTAGCGATCAGCCCGCCGGCGAGGAGCGCCATTCCATCGGCACCTATCCGGCGGCCCAGAACGGCAAGGACTTCATGGAGTCGCAACAGCGTCTCGGCAAGGGGGATCTGAGCAACCGGCACGCTGAGTGCACCGACTGCCACAATCCCCATCGTGTGATCAAGAACCGCCGCTTCAACGACGACCCCAAGCTCCCCGATGAAGAGGGAACCCATGACCATACCCTGACCCAGCTGGCCGGCACGCCGGAGGGGATACACACCAACATCGCCTCGGGTGTGCTGCGCGGCGCCTGGGGGGTTGAGCCGACCGCCTGGCCGACGACCGAGTTCACCAGCCAGCCGGTTGCCTTCGACGTCAAGCGCGGTGACGCCGTAGTGGGCGGCAGCACCGATGTCAGCGCCCCCTACGTCACCCGCGAATACCAGATCTGTATGAAATGCCATTCCAATTATGGCTACGATACGCCGCCGCCGTTGGGTGTCAATCACTCCGGTGGCACGCCGCCGGGCACCAATGCCTTGTTCAATTACACCAACCAGGGGATGGAATACCAGTCGCCCGATGACCACAAGGGCGAAGGCACACCCAGTACCCCTACCGGGGCCCTGGCAGGCAGCGTGGGTGAATGCGCCGAGGTCAATGTGGGCACCCTGAATAAGGCTGCCGAGCCTAATTACGACACCTATATCAAGCGCGCCGGTTATCGCGATTCATTCGGCAATTGTGTCAACTATGTCACCGACAACCATCGTGCCTGGCATCCTGTGCTCAAGGAGACCGGCCGTACCGCCGAGCCCGGCGGCGGCGGGGTGCGTGCCGCCGACTCGGACGACTGGCACGAGCCCTTCAATGCCGCCGTCGGGGTGCAGACGATGTATTGCACCGATTGTCATGGCTCGGATACCGTCCAGGGCACCGTTGTGCCGCGCGGCCAGCAACCCCACGGTAACGTCTGGGGGCCGCATGGTTCGGATAACGAGTTCCTGCTCAAAGGCAGCTGGAGCGATCAGACCGGCCAGAACACACCTGCCGACGGCCTGTGTTTCAAGTGTCATAATTACAATTACTATGGCAGGGAATTTCCCTCCGGTGTTATTAATGCCTCCCAGACCAAGAAGAGTGGTTTCAGCCGCGATCCGGGGCTGGGTGCTGCTGCCTGTCTCTACGTGCCCCAGGTGAATCTGCATACCGGCCATGCCCAGCAGCGCCAGGTGACGAACTTCCGTTGCAGCTACTGCCACGTCTCCATCCCGCATGGTTGGAAGAACAAGAACTTCCTGGTTAATCTCAACGACGTGGGGCCGGAGGTCGGCCTGGCCACCCCCGGCAACCAGGTGCGTAATAACCAGACCAACCGCTACTACCGCGGCCCCTATTACAATGGCGCGGTGCTGAAAATAGTGCAGTTCCGCCAAAGCGGGCAATGGGTGCACAACAGCTGCGGTTCCGCCGGAACGCCCGGCAACGGGCTGGTCGGCGGTAATAACAATTCCGGCAATATCCCCTGGATGACCGACCCGGGACCAGGCAGTGAGGCCTGTAACCTGCTGCCATGATGCGGTGGCTGCGCAGATTGGCCTCGCCCCGGCTGACCCTGCTGGGGATGGCCATGCTGGCGGTCGGGGCCGGGCTGAGCTACGACAACCCGGCCGAGGTTTCCGCCTGGGTGCTGATCGTGCCGCTGCTGTTTCTGG
>JASBUE010000112.1 GCA_030148045.1 Candidatus Tenderia sp. | reverse complement strand
ACAATCCGGCCCCAAAAAAAGCGCCCCGGGGAAAACAACAACGTGGAAGAGAGCGGATTCTGAGGCTCCCCGCGATTAATAAAATGCGAATCTCGACGAACATAAAGAAAACAAAAAGCCCGGCTTGTGCCGGGCTTTTTTCATGAAAACAGCGGGATAGAAAGACTATTCCACCATCTCCTTCATCTTCTTCAGCGGCAACACCTTCACCACGGTGCGGGCAGGCTTGGCCTTAAAGACGGTCTCTTCGCCGGTAAAGGGATTGATACCCTTGCGTGCCTTGGTCGCTTTCTTGCGAATGGTCTTGACCTTCAGTAGGCCCGGCAGGTTGAACTGGCCTACGGCGCCTTTCTTGACATGCGCCTCAATCACCTCACCCAGACCATCCAGCACGGCGCCCACATCTTTCTTGGCGACACCGCTCCGCTCCGAGATGGTGGTCAGCAGTTCGGTTTTGGTATACGCCTTCTTGGCACGGGGAATGGGTTTTGCCGCCGGTGCAGCTACTGCCTTTTTAACCGCCTTCTTCTTGGCGACTGTTTTCTTGGTCGCTACCTTCTTCTTGGTAGCCGCTTTCCTTTTTACTGATTTTTTCATAGTGTCGTTAGCCCCTTTTAGTTGTCGAGGTTAGCAAATGATTACCACTCTGGCGTCCTATTACAATAAGGATTCGTTTTTTCCAACCATTACCCACAAAAAACACCCCCCTCCGCATTTACCCTTTTACCATCCATTCTTAGAAAAATCACTATTATTACGGCACAAAAATCAAAAAATTTATGCTCTTCGCACAAATTTTGGACACTGCAACACAGCTCGGTCCATGGCCACGAATATTAGGGCGCCCCGGCGCCATGCTACACTCCCCAACCATGTTAGCGCGATTCAAAATTCTCCTTATTTCATTCGTCCTCCTGGCCATGGCTATCGCGGGGGTTTATCTGCTGGAAACGCGGGAACCGGCAGCGCTTGAATTTGATAGCAGCATGGGGGTTTCAGTGATCTCGCCGCCGCTGCCCTTGCCCGCGGTGGCACTGCAGGACCAGAACAGCAACATGTTTCGGAGCGCCGATCTGGAAGGTCAATGGAACCTGATGTTTTTCGGTTTTACCCACTGCCCGGATATCTGCCCCACCACGCTGATGACCCTGAAACAGGTGGAAAAACGGCTATCGCCGAATATCAACTACGTCTTCGTAACGCTGGATCCGAACCGGGACACGCCAGGGAAAATCAAAGAGTACCTGGCGTTTTTTAACTCCGACTTTATCGGCTTGTCGGGGGAAAAGAGCGCCATAGACCGGCTCAGCGCGACATTGGGGGTCATTTACGATTACGAGGGCGATGTGGAGTCCGGCGACTACCTTGTCAATCATTATGCCGCTATCCTGGTAATCGATCCCAAGGGACGCCTGCGTGCCCATATTCTTCCGCCCCACCCGGTCGACAAAGTGGTCGACGCCACCAACAGAATCATTGACTACTACGGAAATTGACCATGCTTAACAAACTGTTGCTCAGCGCACTGCTCTGCTTGTTTCTCGGCCAGGCCGCTGCCGGGGGCGATGCAGCCATTGAAATCAAAGACCCATGGATACGCAGCGCCCCGCCCAATGTCGCGGTCATGGCCGCTTATCTGCGTCTCATCAATCGCTCCGACGACACGGTAAAACTGATCGACGTCAGCAGTCGCCAATTTGAAAACGTGGAGGTCCATCGCTCCGTGATGCGGGACAACATCATGCATATGGAGAAAATGGAACAGCTGACCATCGCGGGGAAACAGGAAACCATATTCGAACCGGGCGGCTTCCATCTGATGCTCATGGAGCCGCATCGTCCGCTGCCAAAAGGCGACGTCGTCCATCTCATATTCGAATTCAATAACGGGCAGCAGTTGATGATTCAAGCCCGGGTGTAGGATACAGCGCCGGAGGGCTCGGATTCGGACATCGGCGACTTTCGTCACCAACACTGAACGATTCTGACCTTAGAAATACAAAAGCCGGGACAAGCCCGGCTTTATAATGGATGGTGGGCCGTCTGCGACTCGAACGCAGGACCAACGGATTAAAAGTCCGCTGCTCTACCAACTGAGCTAACGGCCCCAAAAGAGGGCGCTATTCTAGCCCAATCATGTTGTTAAGGCCACCCCTCAACTCGAATTAGTTAACGGTATTTGGTCGGATCGGGAATGGCCGCCGCGGCAAAGCCCGCGGCACGCAGGCGGCAGGAATCACATTCGCCGCAGGCACGCCCTATCTCATCCGCTGCATAACAGGAAACGGTCAGACCGTAATCCACGCCCAGCCGTGTGCCCTGCTGAATGATCTCGGCCTTGCCCAGATCGATCAAGGGGGTGTGGATATGAAAGCGCCCGCCTTCCACCCCTGCCTTGGTGGCCAGATTGGCCATGGCCTCGAAGGCACGGATGAATTCCGCCCGACAATCAGGATACCCCGAATAGTCCACTGCATTGACGCCGATGAAAATATCATAGACCTGAAGCACCTCAGCCCAGGCCAGCGCCAGGGAGAGAAAGACGGTATTGCGCGCCGGAACATAGGTCACCGGAATACCCTCGCCGGGAGCTGTGGGCACATCGATAGCGGTGTCAGTGAGCGCCGAACCGCCGATATCGTCCAACCCCAACTGGATCACCTTGTGCTCGACCGCATCTTGGGCCAGGGCCACGCGCCGGGCGGCGGCCAGTTCGGCGCGATGGCGCTGGCCATAGTCGAAACTCAGGGCGTAGCATTCATACCCCCGGCTGTTGGCGATCGCCAGACAGGTAGCCGAATCCAGCCCGCCCGAGACCAGCACGATCGCCTTGCGTGAACTGACAGCCCCGCTCATCGGCCCGGCTCATCACCCCAGATGATCTTGTGCAGTTGCAACTGAAACCGGACCGGCAGACGGTCCTGCAGAATCCAGTCGGCCAGTTGGGCGGCATCCTGGGTACCGTAACAGGGCGACATCAGGATCTCGCAGCGGTCGGCCAGTTCGGAGCGAATGATCATCGCCTTGGCCCACAGATAATCGTTGCGGTCGCAGATGACGAACTTGAGCTGGTCATTGGCCGTCATATATTCCAAGTTCTCGAGCAGGTTGCGGCCCTGCTCGCCGGACGCCGGCGTTTTGAGGTCCATCACTTTGGAAACCCGCTCGTCCACCTGACTGACATCGATGGCGCCTCTAGTCTCCAGCGAGACCTTATAGCCCGCGTCGCACAGCGCCAGCAATAACTGCGGACAGCCGGCCTGGGCCAGTGGCTCGCCGCCCGTCACACAGGCATAGGGGGTATCGTACTTGGCGACCTCTTCCAGGATCTTATCCATGGACCACCATTCGCCCCCCTGATACGCATAGGTGGTGTCGCAATAGGTGCAACGCAGGGGGCAACCGGTAAGACGAATGAAAACGGTGGGAAAACCGACAGTGCGCGCCTCGCCCTGCAAGGAATGGAATATTTCGGTGATGCGCAGCCTGGTCGGCTGCGCGGCGGGTAATTCAATTGTTGTCACATCTCGAACCTGTTAGCGGCCTTCGAGACGCATCTTCTGCAAACGATTTTCCGCCAGCCGCCCAACCGTGGTGCCGGGGAAGCGCTCTTTGACGTTTTCAAGGGTCTTGCGCGCAGCGTCCCAGTTACCCAGTTCGTAATAGGTGTAGCCCAATTTGAGCATGGCATCGGAGGCCTTGCTGCTGCCGGGATGCTGATTCAGGACCTTAAGGAACTCCTGCTCCGCCACCTGAAAACGGCGTGTCACATAATTGGCCTCACCCAGCCAGTACTGGGCGTTGTCGGTGTAATCGCCCTGTGGATAGCGGGTCAGAAACGTCTCGAATGCGGTGATGGCCTTGTCGTATTGCCCTTCTTTGAGCAGATTGAAGGCCTGCTGGTAGGCCTCCCGCTCGGCGGCGGGATCAGCGGGTGCGGCAGCGGCCGGGCCGGTGGTGGTGCCGAGTCCGGGCGTTGCACGCCCGGGAGCCGCCACCGACGGCGTCGCCATCGCCGCGCCGGCGGGTGCGGCGGCGGGCAATGCTGAACGCTTCAGCTGGTTGAGCGACACCTCGATCTCACGCAGACGGCGATCGATATCAAGATAAAGATCGCGCTGACGCTGTTTGATCCCCTCCAGCTCATGGCCGAGGGTCTCGATTTCGCCGCGCAGATTCTGACTCTCGCTCTGCAGATTATCCAGGCGCATCAACATATCCACCAGCGCCTCGTTATCGAGCAGGCGTTCAAGCTTTTTGACACGATCTTCCAGGGACTGAGCCGCCTTGGGCGACACACCCTGCTGCCGGGCGGGACTCGACTGCGACGGGCCGGACTGGACAGCGCCGCTGGACCGGTCAATCACAGGCGGCAGAAATTCCTGCGCCTGAGTGACCGCAGGGGCGGCAAGCACCATACAGACCGCCGCCGCCCCTGTCCAGATATGTCTGGACGCTTTCAACATCAGTAGACGATTTCAACCCGGCGGTTCAAAGCCCAGGCCGCTTCGTCATGGCCCATGGCGACCGGACGTTCCTCACCATAACTGACCACTTCGATCTGGTCACGCGAAACACCCATCAGGGTCATGACCTGCTGCACCGCCTTGGCGCGACGCTCACCCAGGCCTAGGTTGTATTCACGCGTGCCGCGCTCATCGGCATGACCTTCGAGCACGATACTCACCGACGGACGGCTGCTCAGATATTCGGCATGGGCCTCAATGATCTGGCGCGCTTCGGGTTTGATCTCACTCTTGTCGAAATCGAAATAGACGCTCCGCTCCGACAACAGGCTGTCAGGATCCTGCAGCGGATCGCCGACAAAACCGCCGGTGCCTTCCACACCGCCCAGTTCCACGCCACCACCGGCAACATCCCGACCTGCCGTGCCGGTCTCGACGCCCTCGGTCATGGCACCGCTTTCGGCGCCACCGGTAATATCGGTCTCGGTGGTACTCGGCGTGGTTGAACAACCCCACAACATTGCCACTGGCAGCAAAATGGCCAATGTTTTAGTCAAAGCACGCATCGCTTACTCCTTACATTAATTATTAGTGGTTAAAAATGGCCCCCAGGCGGGTTCACGCGCATCGCCGTCTTCATCCAGGACGATGCGTTGCTGCACACGGCCGTCCACCGAGACCGCTGCCAGCACCCCTCTATTCAGATACTCAGTTGCATAGATAATCATACTACCATTAGGCGCGAAACTAGGCGACTCATCCAGCCGACTTTGGGTGAGAATTTGCACGAAACCGGTCTCTAATTCAAGCACGGCAATGCGGAATTTGCCGTTTTCACCGGTCACCATGGCGATTCGCTTGCCGTCGGGGGAATACGAGGGCTTGGCATTGTAGCGACCTTCGAAGGTGAGACGCTTCACCTCTCCGCCCTGGGCCGAAATCCGATAGATCTGCGGCTGACCGCCGCGATCCGAAGTGAACACGAGATGACGACCGTCAGGCGACCATTCGGGTTCAGTATCGATGGCGCGATGGTGGGTCAGACGCTGCAGCTTGCGGCTGGCCACGTGCATGATGTAAAGCTCGGAGTTGCCGTCTTTCGACAGCGACATGGCCAGACGCGTGCCATCCGGCGACCAGGCAGGCGCGCCGTTGATGCCCGAAAACCCCGCCAGCCGTTCCCGTTCGGCGGTGAAAATATCCTGCACGTAGATCATCGGACGACGCTGTTCGAACGATACATAGGCCAGCTTGCGCCCGTCCGGCGACCAGGACGGCGACATGATGGGCTGGCGTGAACGCACCACCAGCTGCGCGTCATGACCGTCCACGTCGGCCACATGGAGGGCGTAATAACGCACGTTATTGGTACGCCAGACCTTGGAGGTGACATAGGCGATGCGCGTATTGAAGGCACCCTTCTGGCCGGTCAGGGTTTCATAAATGATGTCGCTGATCTGGTGGGCGATACGGCGCAGGTCTTTTTCAGCCGCGCTGAAGCTGTAACCCACCAACTGCGTCTCGCGGTTTACGTCGAACAGCTGAAACTGGATCTTGTATTGATCCCCGCTGCCGGTCATGCGCCCGACCACCAGGTTGGGCGTGCCGAGCAGGCGCCAGTCGCGGTAGTTAACCTGCGAGCCGTCCTGGGGGCGTGACAACATATCGTTTCTGGACAGTGGCTCGAATAGGCCGCTGCGCCGCAGATCATCGCTGATGATCCGGGCGATATCCTGGGGCAGATTCATGGCCGGGCCTTGCCAGCCGAAGGGTACGATGGCAATCGGCAGCGCGCCTTCCACGCCCTGGGTGATGTCGATGGTCAAACCCGCCCGGGCCACGCCGCTGACGGCCAGGGTGATGAACATTATCCGAACTAGTTGGGCCAGATATCTCAAAATCATTCCTCTGGTCTGAAATTAAACGTGAGTTCACGAAACTCGTTCATGAGTTCCGGCGACTTGGGAAACGGCAAGGGCGAGGCCGAAAATACTGCGTTTTCCACCGAACGGTCAAACAGCGGATTGCCGCAACTTCTGGCCAGACGCGCGTCGATCACCTGGGCGGTGCCCCCTGAGCCGGGGACCAGTCTGACCGTCACGGTACAGGCGGTTCCGGCGGGCCAGCTGGTGGGCCGCACCCATTTCTCTTCCACCCGCCGCTGGATCAGGGCCAGATACTTGTCACGTTCGTTGGCCAGGGCCCGCTGCCGGGCTGCTTCCATGGCTCTCTGTTCCGCGGCGATCTGTTCCTGTCGAATCCTCTCTTCCTCGGCGCGACGGCGCGCCTCCTCTTCGGCACGGCGCTGGCGCTCTTCCTCGGCCTTGCGCTGGCGTTCAGCTTCTTCCTTGCGTTTGCGTTCCTCTTCCAGCTTACGCTGACGCTCGGCCTCTTCCTTGCGTTTGCGTGCCTCTTCGGCTTTGCGCTTAGCTTCCTCTTCAGCGCGGCGCTTGGCCTCAAGTTCCTGCTGTTTGCGTTGTTCCTCGGCTCTTTTCTGCTCCTCCAGCTTGCGCTTGCGCTCGGCCTCGGCCTGGCGCTGACGTTCCGCCTCCTGTTTCTTCTTTAACTCGGTCTGCTGACGCTGCTCGGCTTCGCGCTGCTTTCTGGCCGCTTCCTCCTTGCGTCTTTTTTCAGCCTCGAGCTGTTGGCGCCGTTTTTCCTCTTCCAATTTGCGCTGGCGTTCCTCTTCGGCGCGGATCTTCGATTCGTCGATCATCACCGCCTGGATCACATCCACATCGGGCGCCGCCAGTTTGTGGCGGGACGTCCAGTCCAGACTGAAGGACAGAAAAAGCACCAATAGCAAGTGGATCGCCAGCGCAAGCAAGAACGCCTTGGGATTATCGCGGATGAGTTTTAACATGCGTAACGGATCGCAGCAGGCTTCCTATTTACGCTCGACCGGGTCGGTCGCCAGACCCAC
>JASBUE010000098.1 GCA_030148045.1 Candidatus Tenderia sp. | reverse complement strand
CGGTGCGGCCAGTGCGATTCTGGACCCAGACCTGATCCATCGGCGGAGATCCGGCTTCGCGAAGCAGCAATTTCGCTGCTCCCTCTGTCTGCGGACTGTCAAACAGCTCATAGAAGCCGGCGAGAACAATCAGGCACTGGTTCAAATCGATGACCAGCTCGTTAAACAGCCTGATGATCCAGAGGTATTGTTTTTGCGTGCCGTCGCTCTTAGCAAACTGCAACGAAAGCAAGAAGCTATCGAGCTCTATCACGAACTCATCAACCAGTACCCCACATTACCCGAACCCCGCAACAACCTGGCCGTGTTATATGCCCAACAAGGCGAATTCGAGGCTTCGGAACAGGCATTGCAATCGGCCCTCAACACCCATCCCAGCTACGCGACGGCTCACCGCAATCTAAGTGATATTTATAAAACACTGGCCAGCATCGCCTACAACAAGGCATTGGATCTCGACAATGGCAGAGAGCCTTCGCCTCCCGAAACCAAACTGCAACTGATCACCGAACTCCGCTCATACCACAACGGTGCATCGGCTGACGTCACTCCGCCGCTAGCAACAAGTACAGGCGGGGCTCTTGCCAGCACTCGGAAGGAGGCTACATCATTCCATACAGAAATCGAAAAAGCTGCCGACATCAATGACATAGAGGAAGTTATCAGCAGTTGGGCAACCGCCTGGTCCGAACAGGACGTGAAGCGTTATCTTGGTCACTACAGCCCGGATTTCATACCTGATAACCGACTCAGCCGGCCCGAATGGGAAGAACTGCGCCGCCAGCGCCTTTTGACGCCCGACTTCATTCGCATGGAGGTTAGCCAGCTGAAAACCGTGATTTTGGACAACCGCATTGCCAGCGTCTCGCTTGATCAGCAATACCGCTCCGATCGTTTTTCAGAGCTCAGCCACAAAATAGTATTGCTCAGATATGAAAACGGGCGCTGGCGCATCATACAAGAAACTGAAACAAAATGAAGCGATCGTGGACGACCATAGCAAAATTACCAGCCATCCTCGCCATAACAGCCTGGGGGTCGGCGGTATACGCCACTTCCCAGCCACTTGGCCCGACAACCACGGACGTCACTATCACCCATGCAAATGAGTACGAAAACCAGCTCATCACCAGCCTGCGTGATATCCAGGAACAGCGTGTCGACGGCGCCCTGGAAAAGATCGGCAACCTCGTAGAAAAAAATCCGCGCTTCAAACTTGCACAGCTAATATATGCCGACCTGTTGCTCGCCAAGGCAGGACCTATTCGTGACTTCGGCAATGCCTTCACAACCACACCCAGCGAAGAACTAGCCGGCTTGAGAAGCGAAGCCCAGGTCCGTTGGCAACATCACAGCGCCCACCCCGGTGCCGGCTACATCCCCAGCAATCTACTTAGATTAGCCCCCAAAACCCGTCACGCCGTTGCAGTCGACCTTACCAATTCACGGCTATTCCTGTTCAAACACCGGCAGGGCGAATATCAATTGCTCGGGGACTATTATGTCTCCATCGGCAAGAACGGTGCTGTAAAACAGGTCGAAGGCGACAAGAAAACACCTATTGGCGTCTATCACATCACAGGATTTCTAGCACCGGAACAGCTACCGGATTTTTACGGCGCGGGGGCCTTCCCCATCAATTACCCGAATGCCCTGGACAAGGCCCAAGGCAAAACCGGCTACGGCATCTGGCTCCACGGCACACCAACCGACACCTATAGCCGCCGCCCACGCGCCAGTGACGGCTGTATCACCCTCAGCAATAGCGATCTCGAGGCCATCAAACCACTATTGATGGATGAGGCTATTCCCGTGGTTATTGCCGAAAAATTGGAGTGGGTCAAACAGGAAAACGCCGTTGCCCAAGGAGAGCATTTTAACGAGGTCCTGAATGCCTGGCGCCAGGACTGGCAAAGCCTGGATCACGAACGTTATCTCAGCCACTACTCACTCGATTTTCGTAACAAACGGATGGACTATGCCGTCTGGGGCCAGCACAAGAAACGTGTTAACGAGAACAAGGAATTTATCGTCGTCGATCTGGACCAGGTTGAAATCTTTGACTATCCCGGCAACAAGATATTGAGGGTGGTCACCTTCACTCAGAAATACCACAGCAATAACTACAACGAAGTTTCACGCAAGCGACAATACTGGCGGCTTGAAGAAGACGGCGCCTGGCGCATCATCTATGAAGGACCGGCCTGATCTCCTTGAGACAGGCGGGCGGCGGTCGTGCCGACGTTTCGCCGCAGCCAACGCACCAAATCCACCCAGATCCGACTGATCTCGGCTCTGGATGGCATTATCCCCGCAGACGGCAACTCGATGGTAATTACCGGAATCTTGTGCTGCATGCCAAAGTTTCCCAGTGAGCCGGGATAGGTGCCGAGCTGATTGAGATAGAGGCTGCCCAGACGCTTTGGCGGCGGCATATAACCGTCAAAATCGAGAATTCCATACGGCGCATGGACGGCAACGATCGCATCCGGCCGGAAACGCTCCACCTCCTCCACCAACCAACGGGTTTCAGGCTCACTCATGGCTGCGCCGCCCGGATAGCGACGCGGGTCACGCCCCGTGCGCCACACCCAATAGTGGCGGCTTTCATCTTTCCAATTTGGCGTGGGGAAGTTGCGATTCAAATCGACCCCGTTGGCATTGACCCGTTGCGAGCTGGACTGCAACAGACCATCGGGGTTCATCAGCGGCGCGACGCGCCAATGAAACAAGCCGGAGTGGTAACGCCCCAGAATACCCATCCATTTAAACACCACGCTCACGGATGACAGCTCATCGCCATGAATGCCGCCCACCACTAGCACCCGCCCCAATGGCCGGCGCGCGGCTAACGGCGGGTACTCCTCCACCAGGATGGGAAAACCATTCACCGAGCGGGCGCCACTGGGGCTGAGGCCGTCCCGCCCACACTCACGAAAACCGACGCTGGCCAACTTCGCCGCGATCTGCAGGCAGGCCGACGTGACAACCGCACCCTCCCGGGCCCCCGCCCCAAACACACACTCCGCCAGACCGAACAACAACGCGAAGGAGAGCGTTTGACGGCGAGACATCATATCTATCCCCCGTTGACCAGCCAGGGGAAGGATTTACTGATCTGTTTGCGCCCCTGCGGTGCCATCTCCACCAGCACATTACGCGGCAGAAAACTCTCCGGCAAGCGGATGTCGCCCTCCATGCGCTGAAAATAGCGAAAGCGAAAATCCCGATCAACACTGTCATTGGGGGTGATATCACCAAAATTGAGCGTCAGCGGTTCACCTTCCTGCACCCCCTGCAAATATAGCTTCACCACGCCCTTGACGTAGCGATCATTCTTCAGCACCTGGCTCATCACCAACTCGAAATGGTAGAGCCGCTCTTCGCCCGCCGGTTGCAGTTTGAAGGTCTGGATATTCAGTCCCGCCTGGCGCTCAGTGGGCGAAACGATGCCGCGATAGAACTCCACTTCCTCGCGCAACTCCAGGATCTCATCCTGCAGCTGTTTCAGATCATTGCGCACCACTTGGTAGGCCTCGTTGTCGATGGCCTGGGTGCGCTGCAATATAGTGATCCGCTCACTCAGATCGGCATTGCTCTTGGCTTGCGCCGCCAGTTCCGCCTTCAGGCGCTGGCGCTCGGCGGCGAAGTCGAGGCGTTTGTATCCCGCCCGGTAATGACCCAGTTCATAAGCGCCCAGCACCAGGAGCACCAGCCCCACCCAAGCGCTGACGATCACGGCACGCCGCCAGGGTCGATGGGGTTTGACAATCAGCTCACCGGTCTTCATTGCCTGTCAGCCCGAAATCGGCGGGGTATCAGGGCAGCAAGGCGATGGTTTCAAGACCGGCGCCCTCGTTCAGCCCAAACAGGATATTCATATTCTGCACCGCCTGACCCGCCGCGCCCTTGACCAGATTGTCGATTACCGACAACACCACTACGGTATCGCCGCCACCGGGACGATGGACGGCGATGCGGCACTGGTTGGCGCCCCTGACGCTGCGCGTCTCCGGATGGGCACCGGCCGGCATGACATCCACGAACGGCTCGGCTTCATAGCGCTGCTCATAGAGCGCCTGCAGATCCGTATCGCGCTTGAGCGTGGCATAAAGGGTGGCATGAATGCCGCGAATCATGGGCGTCAGATGGGGCACGAAGGTCAGACCGACCTCGGCGCCGGCCATTTGCACCAGGCCCTGGCGAATCTCGGGCAGATGACGGTGGCCCGGCACGGCATAGGCCTTCATACTCTCGCTCGCCTCGCACAACAGGGTGCCCACACCGGCCTTGCGTCCGGCGCCGCTGACGCCGGATTTGGCATCGGCGATGAGGTGGTCCTTATCCACCAGCCCCTGCTCCAGCAGCGGCATGAAACCCAACTGCACTGCGGTGGGGTAACAGCCGGGGCAGGCGACCAGGCGCGCCTGGCTGATGGCCGCGCGATTCACTTCCGGCAGGCCATAGACCGCCTCGGCCATCAGCCCGGGGGCGGTGTGGGCCATGCCGTACCACTGTTCCCAGGTGGGAATATCCTTGATGCGAAAATCGGCCCCCAGGTCAATCACCTTGACGCCACGCTGCAGCAGTTCGCCGGCCCCCCTCATGGCCACGCCGTGGGGGGTGGCGTAAAAGACCACGTCGCAGCGGGCCAGCTCTTCCACATCGGGCGCGCTGAAACTGAGCCCCACCCTGCCGCGCAGGTTGGGAAACATGTCGGCCACCGGCACGCCCGCCTCGGAGCGCGAGGTGATGGCCTGCAACTGCACCTGCGGATGGCCCGCCAACAGCCGCAACAACTCGACGCCGGTATAGCCTGTGCCGCCCACTATTCCTGCCTTAATCATGTTTCCTAATCTCTCCGAATAATTTCTTTAATCGATCTATTGTGCATCTTCCGCGGCGCTTTCCACAAACGCCCGCATCACATAGGCGGCGATTGCCTCGATCTGATCCTCGTTCAACACATGCCGCCAGGCGGGCATGGTAGTGCCGGGCAGGCCGTCACGAATGACGGCCTGCAAACGCTCACTCGTCATGCCGCTCATCTGCCGCGCATCGGTCAGGTTGCGCGGATGGGGTTCCAGAAAGGCGCCGATCCAGTTCTGGCCGGTGCCGTCGGCGGCGTGACAAAAGGCGCAATTGTCCTGATACAGGGTCTCGCCCTGTCGTTCCTGCGCCGACAACCCTTCCACCTGCGGCATCGCATCATGTCTTGAATAGGGCGTGGCGGCCGACATCGCATCCGGCATGCGATGGCTGT
>JASBUE010000095.1 GCA_030148045.1 Candidatus Tenderia sp. | reverse complement strand
CCGTGGTCGCTCCCGGACGCGCCCCGGCATCAATCTCTGCACGCTTGACCCACTCCAGCAGCGTCTGCGGCACACAACCGATCTTCGGGGCAATCGACTCTACGGCCGCCCACAGCGAGGGATAATCTGTGCGGTGTTCCTGGACCAGCCGCACCGCCCGCTCACGGACCTCAGGTGAAAACTTGTTTGATTTATTCATGGCTCCATTCTCTCAGATGTTGGAGCCTCCTCAAAACCCGGGGCGATTCACACCTGTTTTTTGTCTCGACCGCTTCAATGTCTGCCAGCACAGCGTAAGCGATTTACATTCTACTGCTATTAACTCGGCAATAAACATTGCCGGGTTAATACGCGGCACAGGGATGTGCCGGCCATTGGCCGAAGGCCAATGGGAGCCCGGTAAAAGCCAGCAGATCCACGCATCTGCGCCAGGCTTTACCGGGCGACGATCAAATAGGTCAGGACGACCTATTTGGTTGCCGGGTTAATAACAAGCCAATTGCCCGAGTTTGGGTGGCCTGTGTCATCAGCGACTACAGGGCATAAGGCTTGTGCTGCGCTGACTATCCCGAGTTTGATCCCCAAAGTGATATTGAACTCGATTTAGGGGGACATAATCATAAAAGAATCTACATTATTGGGTACGCGCGCGCGTAGCACGCTGAGCAACGATCAGGATAGTGAGCTGCTGCGCGCAGAGCTGTTCACTATCGAACAACTGAAGCGCCATGCGCAGACGCTGGCAAACCGCTATACAATCGATCCAGCCCCGGGGGCAGACAAATTATTGCCTCGGTTGGCAGACAATGAATGCGTTCTGCTGGCGGCTTACGATGTGGTGGCGGCCACCGCTACGCCCGGTCGGCGGATTGTACCCGCAGAAGCGTGGCTGCTTGATAATTTCTATCTCATCGAGCAACAATTCAGTCAGGCGCGACGGAATCTGCCGCGTGGTTACAGCCGACAATTACCCCGTTTGGCGATTGGCTCTTCAGCCGGTTTTCCCCGCATCTACGATTTGGCCTTGGAGCTGATTTCTCACATGGATGGTCGTGTCGATAGTGACAACACCACCCAGTTTATCGCTGCTTACCAGACCGTCGACCCCTTAAAGCTAGGTGAGCTATGGGCATTCCCCATCATGCTGCAACTGGCGGTATTAGAGAATCTGCGTCGTGTGGCCTTACGTGTCGCGCGTCGACGTGAAGAGCGCGACGCGGCCATCGCCTGGGCGGATCGTATGCTTGAGGTGGCTGAGCAGGAGCCCAAGCAGCTCATTCAATTGCTGGCCGAATTTTCCTATGCCGATGTGCCTTTGACGGCGCCATTTGTGGAAGAGTTCTACGCCAGACTGCAAGCACAAGGGCCTACCATGGCGTTTGTGCAAACCTGGCTTGAGCAGACATTGCTGGAACAGGGCGTGTCGGCAACGCAATTATCCGAAGCCGCAGCCCGCACCGCGGCGGCCGATCAAATATCCATCGCAAACAGCATTGGTAGTCTCCGTTTTATCGGTACCATGGCTTGGCGTGATTACGTCGAGTCGCTCAGTGTGGTCGAACAGACGTTGCGTGAAGATCCGGCAGGGATGCACGCCGGCCAGGATTTCGCCACTCGCGACCGCTACCGGCATGTGATCGAAGACGTTGCTAGGGCCTGTGCGGCCAATCCGTGTAGTGAGTTAACAGTGGCACGCCAAGCCATTGCGCTTGCACAAGCGGCGGCAGAAGGATCGGGTAACAACGATCGTAGCGCCCATGTCGGATATTACCTCGTCGATAGCGGGCGGGCGATGCTGGAGCGAGCGGTCTCTTGCCGATTGTCCTGGTATGTGCGAGCCCGCCGAGCGACTCGGCGTGTGCGGCTACCGCTTTATCTCGCACCTATTGTCTTGTTCACCGTCTTGGCGACTGTGTTGCTGTTGTCACCCTTCAGCGGCTTGGCGTGGTCTGACTGGCGTTTTTGGTCTTTTCTGATCACGGGCCTTATCGGTGCCTCGGCCTTGGTCGTGCCCATTGTGAATATGATCGTCACCCAATTTTTGCCGCCGCACGTATTGCCGCGTCTGGACTTTTCCAAGGGCATACCGGACGCTCACCGCAGTATGGTGGTGGTGCCGACGCTGTTGAGTAAGACACAAGAGATTGATGATCTGCTCGAAGCCATGGAGATTCGTTATCTCGGCAATCGCGACCCCAATCTATTTTTTGCCTTGCTGACTGATTTTCGGGATGCAGCGGATCAAACCCAACCCGGCGATGATGACTTGCTCGCCTATGCACGATCCGCCGTGCATAAATTAAACGAGACTTACCAAGACGATCGTCCCAACATCTTCTACCTGTTTCACAGGCCTCGATTATGGAATGCCTGCGATCAAGTGTGGATGGGCTATGAGCGCAAGCGCGGCAAACTGGAGCAGTTCAACGCCTTGCTGAGGGACGGGGAGACAACGGCATTTTCTGAGATTGTCGGCGATGTTGAGATTCTCGGTTCAATCAAGTATGTCATCACCCTGGACACCGATACGCAGCTGCCCCGCGATGCAGCGCGCACCTTGATCGGCAACATGGCGCATCCTCTCAACCGACCGCTTTACGACCCTGACAAGGGCAGGATCGTGAAGGGTTACGCCATCCTGCAACCGCGGGTGTCGATCAGCCTGACCAGTGCGGCGCAGTCACGCTTTAGCAAATTATTTGCCGGTGAATCAGGTATCGATCCCTATACCCGCGAAGTGTCGGATGTGTATCAGGATGTATTTGGCGAAGGGTCGTTTATCGGCAAGGGTATCTACGATGTGGACGCGTTTCGTCAGGCGGTGGATGGCCGCTTTCCCGATAATCTCATCCTCAGTCACGACCTGTTGGAAAGCGGTTATGCCCGTTCCGCATTAATCACTGATGTGGAGTTGATTGAGGAGCATCCCGGCTCTTTTGCCATTGATGTAAGTCGTCGTCATCGTTGGATACGGGGTGATTGGCAGCTGGCGGGATGGTTGTTGCCGCGCGTTCCAGGAAAGTCCACACGTCAACCGAACCGCTTGTCAGCCTTGTCGCGGTGGAAGATTTTCGACAACCTGCGTCGCAGTCTCGTCTCGCCCGCCTTGCTGGCCTTATTGTTGGGCGGTTGGCTATCGGGTCCGGGACCGGCGTGGTTTTGGACCTTGGCGGTGATGGTTGTGGTGTTCCTGCCATGTCTTTTGTCCGGCGCCATTGACCTCATCCGTAAGCCCAAGGAGTTCGATTGGTTGACGCACCTGTTTCAAACCGGCAGAGCCGCTGGTCGCCCCATAACACATGCCTTTCTGGTGCTTACCCTGTTGCCTTACGACGCGCTGATTTGCCTGGATGCCATCGCGCGCTCTGGGGTGCGCATGTTGTTCACGCAACGCGGATTATTACTCTGGCACACCGGCGCCTATGCCCGTCGCAACGCCCGTCGTACGCTGGTCGATTTCGTTCAGGAGATGTGGGTCGCCCCCGTGCTGGCCGTGGGGATGGTCTTGGCCCTTGGGTTTGGCGTGAGTGGCGTGGCCTTGCTGTTCTGTGCGCCGGTCTTGTTGCTGTGGTTAGTGTCGCCGGTGATTGCCTGGTGGATCAGTCTGCCCCTGGTTTCCCCCGTCCCCCCATTGAGTGCGGAACAGCGCTCTTTCCTGCGCGCATCCGCTCGGCGCACCTGGCGTTTCTTCGCGGATTTTGTCGGCCCAGAGGACAATTGGATACCGCCCGATAATTTCCAGGAATACCCGGAACCCGTTATCGCCTCGCGCACCTCGCCCACCAATATCGGCATGTCATTGCTGTCACACTTGTCGGCCTATGATTTTGGTTATCTCTCTATGGGGGTGTTTCTACAGCGAACCGAAAACACCTTGGCGACAGTGGAAAAGCTGGAACGATATCGAGGCCATCTTTACAACTGGTACGATACCCGCACACTGAAGCCACTGCAGCCGCAATATGTCTCTTCGGTAGACAGCGGTAACCTGGCGGGCGCCTTGTTGACCTTGCAGGCCGGATTGGCGGAATTGAAAGATCAGCCCGTGATATCCGCCAATGTCTTTCAAGGTCTGCAAGATACCTTGCAGGTGCTGCTCGAGTACATGCCTTCAGAATCCGTACCGGATTTGGCTAAAACGCTTCAGTCTTTACAGCATGAATTAGACGCACTTATACAAAATACTTCGTTGCTGACACTGTCAGATTTCGATGCCAAGTTGGGCGAGATTCATGGTCTAGGCGCTGAGTTGATAACCTGTCTGCCTGTGGGTGTCGATATCGACGATGAACTTTATTATTGGGCGCAGGCATTCGAGCAGCAATCCCGAACCTTGGTGAATGACCTTAAGCAACTGGTGCCTGATTCTCAGGCATTCAGCACGATTCCAACACTGGCCGAGTTGGCCAGGGAAAAATCCTCAGCAGAATCTACTGACAGCCATTCAAGCTCAGGCTCGCTTTATAAAACCGCGCTAGAACGTCTCAAACGCATCGATGATCTGGTCGATCGCTGCCGCGAATTGGCGCTGATGGATTTTGAATTTCTCTACGACAACGCCAGCGGTTTACTGAGCATTGGCTACGACGTGGGCGAACGCCGCCGTGATCCGGCCTGTTACGACTTGCTGGCATCGGAGGCGCGTCTGGTCAGTTTCCTGCTCATCGCCCAGCAGCAACTGCCGCAAAAGCATTGGTTCGCACTGGGTCGACTGCTGACCAGTCATGGGGGGCACGTGAGTTTGATCTCCTGGAGCGGCTCGATGTTTGAGTACCTCATGCCGCAGCTGATCATGCCCAGTCACGACAACACCTTGCTGGCCCAAACCTGTAAGGCGGCGGTGGCGCGGCAGATTGAAGATGGTCGTCAACGGGGGGTGCCTTGGGGGATTTCCGAGTCTTGCTACAACGCCACCGACATGCATCAGGTCTATCAATATCGCGCCTTCGGGGTGCCGGGGTTGGGCCTGAAACGCGGCTTGGGTGAAGACCTGGTGATCGCCCCTTACGCCAGTGCATTGGCGTTGATGGTGATGCCTCTGGAGGCCTGCCGTAATCTGCAGGCCCTGGCCGCCGATGGATTCCTCGGGGCGTATGGATTTTTTGAAGCCATCGATTACACTCCCTCGCGGGTGCCGCGGGGGAAGAATCATGCCATCGTGCGAGCCTTCATGGCCCACCATCAAGGTATGAGTCTGCTAGCCCTTGCGCACGTCCTGCTGAACCAACCCATGCAGCGCCGTTTTATGTCCGACCCCTTGGTGCGGGCGACGGAATTGCTGCTGCAAGAACGGGTGCCTAAGCAGGGGACGACCTTGCATCCTCACGCTGCAGAGGTGGTGGCTGCGGCGCGTCCGCCGGAGGCGGAAATCGGTTCCATCATGCGCGTATTCGCCGACCCCGATACCCCGGCCCCGGAAGTGCACTTGTTGTCCAACGGTCGTTACCACGTCATGGCCACTCATGCCGGTGGCGGGTACAGTCGTTGGCGTGATCTGGCGGTCACCCGTTGGCGTGAAGATGCCACCACCGATGGCTGGGGCACCTTTATTTATCTACGCGACCGGGATACGGATAAGTTTTGGTCCAGCGCCTATCAACCGACACTGTACAAGGCCGATCATTACGAGGCGATTTTTGTCCAGGGGCGGGCGGAGTATCGCCGTCGTGATGAGGCGATTGAAACCCATGCCGAGATCAGTGTGTCAGCGGAAGACGATGTCGAGATCCGCCGCGTCACCCTTACCAACCTGTCGTCCCGTCAGCGGCGTATTGAAGTGACCAGTTTCGCCGAAGTGGTATTGGCGCCATTGAATGCCGATCTGGCCCATCGTGCGTTTAGTAATCTGTTTGTGCAAACGGAGATCCTGCCTGAGCGCCAGGCCATTCTCTGCACCCGTCGGCCACGCACACCGGGTGAAAACGCACCGTGGATGTTTCATCTGATGACCGCACCAGGTGCGGTGGCCGAAACGCCATCCTTCGAAACAGATCGGGCCAGGTTTATCGGCCGGGGACGCACCGCGACGAATCCGGTGGGTTTGACTGGGGATAATCGCCTGTCCAATAGCAAAGGTTCCGTGCTTGATCCCATTGTCGCCATTCGTACCACCATTGCGCTAGCGACGGATGAATCGGCCATGGTGCAGATCATCTCCGGCGTGGCGGATAGCCGCGAAGCAGTCTTGGCCTTGCTGGATAAATACCATGATCGTCACTTTGTCGAACGCGCTTTTGAAATGGCCTGGTTCCAGAGCCAGGAAGTGCTGCGTCATCTCAACGCCACCGAGGCGGACGCCCAGGTCTATGGCCGCTTGGCCGGGGCGGTGATCTACAGCAATAGCTTGCGCCGCGCCGCGCCCAGTGTGATTGCCCGCAATCAGTTGGGGCAGGCTGGGCTATGGCGCTTCGCCGTCTCGGGTGATCTGCCTATCGTGCTGCTGCACATTGGCGATGTCAGCCGTATCGAGCGGGTCAAGCAGCTGCTGCAAGCCCATGCCTATTGGCGCATGAAGGGGTTGGCGGTGGACCTGGTGATTATCAACGACGACTTCTCCGGTTATCGCGCCGTGCTGCAAGACCAGATCATGGGGTTGATCCACTCAGGGCCGGAGGCACAGGTGTTGGATAAGCCGGGCGGGGTATTTGTGCGCCGTGCGGAAGAGTTGACCGAAGAAGATCGGGTGCTGTTCCAAAGCGTCGCGCGCGTGGTGCTCAACGACAGTGTCGAGAGCCTAAAGGAACAGGTCGAGCGCCGTATGGTAGCGGAGCGTTTGCCGAGTCGTCTGGTAACAAGCGTGCCGCCGACAGAAATGGGAACCCCTGAAGTTCTGTCCCCACGGGAGCGGCTCTTTTGTAATGGCCTGGGAGGCTTTACCTCCGATGGCCATGAGTATGTGATCACCCTCGAGCCGGGGCAGGTAACGCCGGCACCGTGGGTGAACGTGATTGCCAGTCCCTATATCGGCACCGTGGTCAGTGAAGCTGGCAGCGCTTATACCTGGGTGGAGAATGCCCACGAGTTCCGTCTCACCACCTGGCATAACGACCCGGTCAGCGACAGCAGCGGCGAGGCCTTTTACATTCGTGACGAAGAGAGCGGCACCTTCTGGTCGCCCACACCGTTACCGGCGTTCGGTCATTCAGGTTATGTCTGTCGGCACGGCTTTGGTTACAGTGTGTTTGAACATGATCAGGGCGGTATATTTTCAGAGCTGACCACTTACGTCGCTATGGATGCGCCGGTGAAGTTTGTAGTGGTCAAACTGCGTAATCATTCAGATCGCCTCCGTCACTTGTCTCTATCCGGCTACTGGGAGCTGGTGCTGGGCGAGTGGCGGCATACCAACCAAATGCACATTGTTACCGAGATCGATCCCCACAGCGGCGCATTGTTTGCCCGCAATGCCTATGGTCGGGAGTGCCACAACCGGGTAGTCTTTGCGCAGGTGAGCGAAAGCCAGCGCACGGGTACCGGCAATCGCAGCGAGTTCATCGGGCGTAACGGATCTCTCAACAATCCAACGGCCTTGAAGCGCGAGCGGCTGTCGGGCAAGGTCGGTGCGGGCCTTGATCCCTGTGCGGCGTTGCAAACCCAGATAGAACTGGCCCCCGGTCAGGAGCGGGAGATCGTGTTTACCTTTGGGGCGGCGAAGCATACCGACGAAGCCCATTATTTTATCCAGCGCTTCAGTGGCCCCGCCGGTGCTCGCCACGCCTTGGAAACGGTGTGGGGATATTGGAATCACACCTTTGGTGCAGTGTATGTGGAGACGCCCGATCCCGCGCTCAATGTATTGACCAACGGTTGGCTGGTCTACCAGACACTTTCATGCCGATACTGGGGGCGTAGCGGTTATTATCAGTCCGGCGGCGCCTACGGTTTCCGCGACCAATTGCAGGACACCATGGCATTGATTCACGCCACGCCATGGCTGGCCCGCGAGCAGATTATTCGCTGTGCCGGACGCCAGTTCAGTCGGGGTGATGTGCAGCACTGGTGGCATCCGCCCAATGGTCAGGGTGTACGTACCCGTTTCTCCGACGACTATTTGTGGTTGGCCTATGCCACCTGTCGCTATGTGCGGGCAACCAGGGATACGGCGGTGCTGGATGAGTCCATTTCCTTCCTCGAAGGGCGCGAACTGAATCCAGGTGAAGAGGCCTATTACGACCAACCACAGCGTTCCAGCGAAACCGCCACGCTCTATGAGCATTGCCTGCGCGCCATTAAACATGGCTTGCGCTTTGGCGCACACCAACTGCCGTTGATGGGTTGTGGTGATTGGAATGACGGCATGAATAGAGTCGGTGCCGAGGGCAAGGGCGAGAGTGTTTGGTTGGCGTGGTTTCTATATGAAAACCTGCAACAGTTTGCCGAGTTGGCCCGTGGGCGTGATGACCAAGACTTTGCCGATCTCTGCACAGAGCAAGCCTCCCGATTGCTCCGCAATATCGAGGCAAACGCCTGGGACGGTGGTTGGTATCGCCGCGCCTATTTTGATGACGGCACGCCCTTGGGTTCCGCCCAGAACGACGAATGCCAAATCGACTCCATCAGCCAGAGCTGGGCGGTCATCTCGGGCGGCGGTGATACAAAACGTGCCCGCCAAGCCATGGCGGCCGTGGATAAGCGCCTGGTGCGCCGCGATGTGCGGTTAATTCAATTACTCGATCCGCCCTTCGACAAGTCAACGCTTGAACCGGGTTATATCAAAGGCTACGTGCCTGGCGTGCGTGAAAACGGTGGCCAATATACCCACGCCGCCATTTGGGCGACCACAGCATTTGCCATGTTGGGTGAAAAGGAACGGGCCTGGGAACTATTCGGCATGCTCAATCCCATCAATCGCGGCAGCCAGGCCGATGAGCGCGAACGCTACAAAGTCGAGCCGTATGTAATGAGCGCAGATATCTATGCTGCCGCGCCTCATACCGGTCGCGGCGGCTGGACCTGGTACACAGGCGCGGCAGGGTGGATGTACCGGCTTTCGTTGGAAACACTGCTGGGTCTGCAACTGGACGGTCAGCGACTGCGCATTGCGCCGTGTGTGCCGGAACATTGGCAGAGCTACAAAATCCATTACCGCTATCGCGACACCTTCTATCACATCACTATTAACTGTGCAGCTGACGGCGCGGCGCGTGTGACCTTGGATGGTGTGGCGCTCAACGATGCGGATGTGATTCCCCTAGTGGATGATCGCCAGGAGCATCATGTAGAAGTGGTATTGGCCTAACCCTGGCGGAGCGAAATCCAGAGTTACCCGATTGGCAATCGCCTGACGGGCTTGAATAAAAGGACTTGATATGAACGTTCATATAGTAAATTGCAATACACCGAAAGGATACGTCGATGCCTTCAAATAATTCGGGCGGTCCAAAGAACCCTTGGGGTGACGGCACGGGGGCGGTTCCCGGTGCCGCGCCCGATCTGGACGAGCTTATGCGCAAGGGAAAGGCGCGCTTGAAGACGCTGATGCCAGGCGGCGGCAGTCCACGAGGTATTGTGGTGTTTATCCTGGCCATGTTAATAGGTTTTGCGGCATGGAGTGCCTTTTACACCGTGCCCAGCGATTCGGTAGCGGTGGTGCAGCGCTTTGGCCAATACCTCAAAGAGGTCCCGCCGGGCTTGCATTTCAGAATACCTCTGGGAGTGGATAGCGTGACCATTGTGCCGGTTAAACGGCAGCTCAAGCAGGAGTTTGGTTTCACGACCCCGGGCGCCGCCGACCCACATCAAAGTCCACGCGACAGTAAACGCGAAACCGAGATGGTCACTGGTGACCTCAACGCCGCACTGGTGGAATGGGTGGTTCAGTATCGCATTTCAGAGCCCTTCAAGTATCTGTTTGAAGTGCGTGAACCGGGTGAGACGCTGCGTTATGTCTCTGAATCGGTGATGCGTGAAGTGGTGGGCGATCGCACCGTGGATGAGGTCATCACCATAGGCCGGCAAGGGATCGAAATCGAGGCGCTGGCCAAGATGCAGGCGCTCTCCACTAAATATGTCATGGGTATCAGCATCGACCAGGTGCAGTTGAAGAATATCAATCCGCCCGCGCCGGTGCAGGCCTCGTTCAATGAGGTCAATCAGGCCCAGCAAGAGAAAGAGAAGTTGATCAACGAGGCGCGCCGCGACTACAACAAAGTCATCCCGCTGGCCGAGGGTGAAAAAGATCAACGTATCCGCGAGGCCGACGGCTATCGCCTCAAACGGATCAATGAAGCCGAGGGGGATGTCGCTAGTTTCAACGCCCTGCTGGCGGAATACAACAAGGCCCCGGAGGTGACGCGGCGGCGCATCTATATCGAAACGCTGCAAGAGGTCATGCCGGGTATCCGCAGCAAGATTGTTGTGGATGATCAAATGCGCGGCATCTTGCCGCTGCTCAATCTCGATGCCCAACAAGGGGTTAAACCATGAAGATCAAAACCATCACAATGATCGCGCTGCTGGTTATTGGCAGCTACGTGCTGATGAGTTCCCTTTATACCGTGGACGAGGTTGAGCAGGTCATTATTACCCAGTTCGGCAAACCGGTCGGTGAGCCTGTCACGGAGGCCGGATTGAAGATCAAGGTGCCTTTTATTCAGGAAGTGAATCCCATCGATAAACGCGTGCTGGAGTGGGACGGCAATCCGTCCGACATGCCCACCAAGGACAAACTGTATATCTCAGTCGATCTGTTTGCCCGCTGGCGAATTGTCGAACCGCTGCAATATTTTTTGCGCCTGCGCGATGAACGCAGCGCCCAATCCCGGCTCGACGATATCCTCGGCAGCGAAACCCGCAATGCGGTCGCCAAGCACGAGCTTATCGAAATCATTCGTACCACTAAAGACCGTGTGCCACTGCGTGATGCTCTGCTGACCGAGGCCGAGCGAGAGCTGAACATGGGCGCGTTGGTGCCGATCCATAAGGGTCGCCAACTCGTCGAACAAGAGATCTTTAGCGCCGCAGCCGAGAAAGTGAAGGTATTTGGCATTGAGCTTTTGGATATTCGCTTTAAACGCATCAACTACAACGATAGCGTGCGGCCCAAGATCTATGATCGTATGATCAGCGAGAGGCGCCAGATCGCTGAACGCTTTTTATCGGAAGGCAATGGCGAAGCCGCCCGAATTCGCGGTAATCGTGTCCGTGACCTGAACAAAATTCAGTCAGAGGCCTACCGGCAGGTGGAGGAGATTCGCGGTGTCGCGGACGCCAAGGCCACCGAGATCTATGCCAGCGCCTACAATCAAAGCCAAGCAGCCGTGAATTTTTATGAGTTCGCCCGCACCATGAAATCCTACAAATCCATCATCGCCACCAATACCACCCTGGTGTTGTCAACGGATAGTGATCTTTTCAAGTTTCTCAAGGGTATGACGCCTGACGAAAACACGGCGTCTGGAGCTCAGAGATGAAACTACACTTTCCCAATCCCAGTCGTAGCTTCGATTCTGACAGCGGCCGCGTTCTCTTTTGGGGATACGACAGCACGATGGAGGTATCATTTTTCTTGGAAACGGATGCCCTCCAACGGCTGAATCCAGAGATGAATAAGGCCGAGCCTGAATTATTGAAGGCCTTCGACGCCGCGCGGGATAGAATCTATGAGGTTGCGGATAAAGTCTATGTGCGTGGCGGCCGTGGTAAAGGCACTTACGCATACGTCTTGGCAGCCGAGGATTTTTGAGGATCAATATGATCTGTGAACATAAATACGTCTACCCGGGTGGCAATCACGTCATCGACGAGCTCTCCAGCGACTCCAAATCCACAGTCTGTCAGCAAATGCTACGTCCGCCTACCGGCAGCCCACGCAGTCAAGATAGAATGCTCCAATACAATACTCCCACCTGCCAGGACGCCTACAGTAGTTAGTTGGCCTAAACGGCGACATAAACAGCATCGGATGTTGTGCAGTGAGCGGGATTTCTATGTCCACTTATCCAGAGGTTAAGCATTCATTTCTGGTTGTTATCCATATTGCGCAAATCCTCAACTGAACCTATATTCTGAGTAAGTCTGCTCGAGTGGAGTGATTGGGCGTTCTTATTTATCTTTAGGTAAGGGTAAGAAATGGGGCGGTCCATTGAAAGGTCTTTGGTAAACCATTATGACAAAATATTCAAGTTGATTCAGAAGCGCATAGCCGATCAAATAAAAACGCCATTTGAGATTCGTTTATGGGGCGATATCAGCAAACCTTGAATCTGCGCGAGATGAGATTATCAGCCGTTGGGGTGAAATGCCTTACCGTCGCTTTTGCCTCTACCTCTGGTGTTCGGCTTATGCGTTTCTCAGTCGTGGGATGGATGGGTACCGGGTGGTTCTGCAACACCCTCGATGATGCGCAATCATGCGGATAGAAATTGGGGGTGCACCAGGACACACATTTCCTTTAATAAATGCTGACGCTCCAAGAGGCTGCTCTATGAGTAAGTTGAAACATCTTTTAACTAATCTGCAGGCGAGCTTTTGGTTTGTGCCGTCGCTGATGGTCGTTTTCAGCATTGTTGTCGCGATAATCTTGGTGGAAACAGACTCCATCGGCGGCGACCGATGGTTGGCCCAGTGGCCGCGGCTGTTTGGTGCTGGGGCGGATGGCGCGCGCCAGATGTTGGCGACACTTGCCGGTTCGATGATGTCCGTTATGGGCATCACCTTCTCCATGACCCTGGTGGCATTGGCGCTCGCTTCGAGCCAACACACCTCACGCATCCTGCGGACCTTCATGGGCAGCCGCATCACGCAGGTCACGCTCGGAATATTCGCCGGTATTTTCGCGTATTGCCTGGTCGTGTTGCGTACCATTCGCGGCAGTGGTGGGGTGGAAGAGTTCGTGCCGGGTCTGGCGGTGTTCTTCGCATTTGTTCTGGCGCTCGTCGGTGTTGGTGTCCTTGTATTTTTTATTCATCACATCGCCTCTTCAATCCAGGCATCCAGCATCATTGCCTCGATTACTCGGGAGACCATCGCCTCCATTGAGCGTATTTTTCCGGAGAGACTGGGTCACGGGCCGGATGAATATGAGGACCAAGATCAGGTGCTCCGGTCACTGGAAGAGCGAATCTTGTACCCGGTGCCGACAGAGGCGAACGGATATATTCAGAGGGTGGATAACGATGCGCTGCTGCGCCTGGCGCGCGACAACAAGGCCATCGTGCGCATGGAGCGCGGCATCGGTTCGTTCACTGTGAAAGGTTCTGTATTGGTATCGCTCGCTATGGAGGAGCCTCCGGCCCCGGCGACGATCGCGGCCTTTAATGATGCTTATAGCGTCGGCCGTTATCGCACGGTGGAACAGGACCCCGCATTCGGTGTCCGACAGCTCGTGGATATGGCATTGAAGGCACTTTCGCCCGGCGTCAACGACACCTCAACGGCCGTGATGTGCGTGGATTATCTGTCGGCAATTCTGGCAGAGCTGGCTTTCCGGAAATTCCCTGAAGCGCGCCGTTATGAGGGAGATGAGCTGCGGGTAATTACCATCGCGCCTAGCTTTGAGGGGCTGTTGGCCGAGGCGTTCGAGCAGATCGGGGCTAGCGCCGAAGGTAATATCGGCGTCATGGTACGCATGCTCAGCGCCTTCGAGACTCTCGCCCATCTCACGGCCAGTCCGCGCCGCAGGCGGGCGCTCGATGAACAGGTGCGGCGGATTGCAGAGCTGGCTGGCCGTACCGCTGAAGCCGCCCATGATCGGGATCGAATCGCAAAGCGGCTGATGGAGGTGCGTGAGGCACTCCAAATAGAACCTGCTTCGAACTCAGGGGAAGAAAAGATGTAGGGAGGGTTGGTGTTGTTTTTCCCTCGCCACTCGTCTGTTAATGAAGTGGTAAACACAGAGAACGTGTACAGAAGAGCGCTTCCCAATGCCTCGTCTCCGGATAACACTAAATAGCAGTATAATAATCGAAACGACTAACCGAATATGAATCTATCCACTCATCGTATTCGATGAAACCACGTCGACTAATCAAAGAGCAACTAATACAGATAAGGGTGTGTAAACAGGGCAGTAACAGGATAGAATGGCGCAACTCGTGAATGTACCAGATTCATCTCTTAGAAATTAAAATAGCTTTAAGAAATCATTGAATAAACGGGATCATGTATGACTCAAGCAAAAAACCTATCCATATCGTTGGGTCGTGTTGTGTATGGCCTGATCAGTTTATCCTTGTGTCTGATCAGTCATTGCCATGATGAGTGTTGCTCTGTGGGGTATTTGGGTCTCTGTGTATGAAAAAACCCTGCTTCTGGCGGCGCTTCTCGATGCCATCGGTTTGATTGTAATCGGCATGGCGGTCTTTGATGTCTCCAAATTATTGTTGGAGGAAGAAGTCTATAAAAAGATGATGAAGACCAGTCGCTGGCGAAAGAAAGAGGTACTTTTCTAAAGTTTTTGGTCATTATCTCCATCGCTGTGAGTCTGGAGGCGCTGGTGTTTATTTTTGATGCCGGGAAAAAAGATATCAGTATGTTGATCTACCCGACCTTTTTGTTGATCGCCGCAGTCTTGTTGGTCATCAGTCTTGGGGTGTATCAAAGGCTGACCCAAACAGAGGAATGAATGCGCCTTGTGCAATGATGCACGACTCGAAAAATGCAGTGGTTAATGTTGGCATTTAGTTATATAAAGGAATGAATAATGGTCGGCAGAGTAAAACAGGTGTTTTCGGGGGCCATCGTGAATACATTGATGGGTTGATCAATCCGGTGGCACCGGTCTAGCGCATCGAAGCGGGTGCATCAGCGGTGTTCTTCGTATTTTATGATTATCGCCTTGGTTTTATCCGCGATTTGGATTTTGGCGGCATTGGGTTTTTCCGCGCCGGCGGGTGTTATGCTGTTAAACGGTTGATCTGCTGGATGTCAGTGTTGTTAAAAGCATTTGCGGGTAGTTGGGCAATCCTTCTAGGTTACGTCGAGCCCAGATATATGAACGCTAGCGCTGGACGTATCGAATAGGCTAAAACATGCAGCGCTATAAGATTCTTCATCGAACCTACTATAACTTTTCAGATGTCGTGCTGCTCGAACCTCACGCGTTGCGTCTACGCCCTAAAGAGGGACATGAGCTGCGCATCGAATCGTCAACGTTGGATGTCACGCCTTTGGCAACCCTGCGATGGCACCGGGACGTGGAAGATAACTCTGTTGCGATAGCAAGTTTCGATACGCCCACCCGCCAGCTTGTGATTGAAAGTGCAGTCATCATTCAGCAATACAATATCGCCCCCCTTGATTTTCTGATGGCAGAGTATGCGACGTACTACCCGTTCGCCTATACAGCAGATGATTGGGCTGTATTGATGCCCTATGCGAATGTCGCCGGACAGGCAGTCAGTGAGCGGTTGGCTGGGTGGGTTTCGACTTTGTGGCAGTCAAATGAAACGATTCAGACCTATGCCTTGTTGCTGCGCATTTGCGCCCATATCCAGCAAAACTTTTCGTATCAAGTACGCGAGGAACCGGGGGTTCAATCTGCAGAAGAAACGCTGTCTCGTGCTAGCGGTTCCTGCCGTGACTTCGCGAATCTGTTCATGGAAACTGCACGTCATTTAGGCCTCGCTTCCCGTTTTGTTAGTGGTTACCTCAATGCCGAGCCATCAACCGTCAATTTTGGTGCGACCCATGCATGGGCCGAAGTGTTCCTGCCAGGTGCTGGCTGGAAGGGATTCGATCCCACTATCGGAGAACTCGTGGGCACAGATCACATTGCGGTAGCAGTGGCGAGGTTACCCGATTCTGTACCGCCAATAGCCGGGTCGTTTGTTGGTTTTCCGGGCGCAAGCCTTGATGTAGGTGTATGGGTGACCAAGCTGACATAAAAATAGATTATTAAGGGTCTAGGAGCCTGTCGGATTTAGGATGAATTGGCTGCGGAAGTGGGAGAGCGGCTCAAATTGCCCCGATTTTTCGTTGCGTAGAATAACTATGCGCCTCAAAATCGTGAAAATTTGATCTCACTCTCCCACTCCCTCGCTTCAATCCCCCTAAACCCGACAGACTCCTAGGTCATCTCTTAGGTATCCGGTGATAAACCATGGCAAACGGTTACGACCGCTTTCAGCAGGGATGAGCCATTCGATGCCGGTAGATTGATCGGAATTTTGAACAGCTCTCCACCCCGAGCTATCCACCTAAACGGCTGCTATATGGCGGCTTTTGCTATTGACTAAGAATACTGGAATGACTCTTCATGGCCGACTGCCGACCCATAGCTTAGCTGGCTGGCCCGTCCCGGCATTCGTAATTTATAGTTGAGCGCACGCGCTGCGATGAGCTATTCTGCTTGACCGTCATGTTCATCTAGCCAACGCCGCATCGCTTCGACTTCACCCTGCAACAGCACACGTCCTTGTGATGCCACCTGACGCTGATAGGCGCCAAGCGGCGCATGTGTCCAGGCATCGGATAGAGCGTCGATATCCGCTCGAGCCCCTTCCTGTAGCGCCGCCTCGGCGGTTCTGAGAGCCTTGCGCGGCACTTCGACGCGGGAGTGGTGCAAGGTATTGCCCACCACGAAAACAGAGACGACGAGATACGGCAACGTGTAGACAGTTATAAATACAATGCCGACTTCGGTGCTAGGATCATTGACGACTGGTACCCCAACAAGTAGGACGAAGCTTAAGATTGCGACAAGGAGGGTGCCGGCCACGATCAAAAAGCGCTTGTCTAATGATCGCAGGCGCTGGCGTTCCGCTGCGAGTTCTGCCTGCACTGCCGCGATCCGCTTGCCGTCCGGCGCTGCGGCGGTGATGTCAAAATCAAGCCCCATGCGTTCTCCCCAAGAAAATCTCGTACTGATTTGTGATCAGTCTTGCTTTTGTGTATTCAGCATTATCGCGTGCCGTAGTCACATCATACTACGTGTTTTTGGCAACCACAGCATGTTAAGCAGTTATTCTGTCCGCGATCAATTCCCTTGTTGTCTGTTTATGCGGCGGGCGTGCGGGCCGGGCTTGTGATGGAAAAAGGCTGCCATCGCTTTAAAGACGCTATGGCGATTAGGGTTATGCGGGCCGTGTTTTTGCGTATGGCCGTTTGTGGTGGTACTTAAGGGGCCGGTCCGATTCGCTTCGGCGCTTGCCGTTGCGCCAGTGTTGTGTTGAACGTTGGCTTAAAGAGGGCTCGGCAGATGGGCGCCATGCGCCTGTGGTCTAATGCTCATCCTCACCCTCACCCCAAACCTTCTTTAAGTACCCCGCGCGTCCCGACCCGCTGCGATACATCTTGTAGTGCGTTGGATTGCTGCGGTAGTACTTCTGATGATAGTCCTCGGCGGGGTAGAAATTGGTATAGGGCTCAATCTCGGTGACAATGGGTCGGTCGTAGCGGCCTGATTGTTCCAGCGCCTGTTTCGATTGCTCAGCGATGCGGCGCTGCTCGTCGCTGTGATAAAAGATCGCGGTGCGGTATTGCGAACCGACGTCGGCGAACTGGCGGTTTTCGGCGGTGGGATCGATCTGGCGCCAGAAGACTTCCACAATTTCGTCGAAGCTGATTTTGCGCGTGTCGAAGGTCACTTGAATCGCTTCGGCGTGGCCGGTGGTGCCGCTGCAGACCTGTTCATAACTCGGGTTTTCCACCTGGCCGCCAGCATAGCCCGAAATAGTGGAGACCACGCCATCCAGGGCGTCAAAGGGCGGTTCCATGCACCAAAAACAGCCGCCGGCCAACGTCGCCTTTTCCAAATGTTCCTGTTCGTCCATGCCGTTACCTCCTTGAGTCACGTCACTGAGTCGCGCCGTCTTTATTTCGGGCGTATCGTTTCTGACCCGGCAATCGGGCGTATATTCAGAACCGCGTCAACAAAAAAAGGAGGCCGAAGCCCCCTTATATATATTTGTTAAGCGGCGCGCTTAGTGCTCGTGGCCGCCGGGGCCGTGCACGTGGCCGTGTTCCAGTTCTTCCTCGGTGGCATCGCGCACTTCCAGCACATCCACGTCGAAGTTCAGGGTGACGCCGGCGAGGGGATGGTTGCCGTCGATGGTGACTTCTTCACCTTCCACTTCGGTGACGGTAACCACACTCATGCCTTGGTTGGTCTGGGCGTGGAACTGCATGCCGGGTTTGACTTCATCAACGCCCTCGAACATCTCTTTGGACAAGGTTTGTTTCAGGTTGTCGTCGCGTTCGCCATAGGCCTGGGCCGGTTCGATGGTCACGCTCACTTGGTCGCCGGCGCTCTTGCCTTCCAAGGCGTTTTCCAGACCGGGAATAATGTTGCCGACGCCGAGGATAAAGGCAAACGGCTGATTCTTGTCGGCCTGATCGATCAGGGTGCCCTGATCGTCTTTGAGTGTGTAGGCGATGGTCGCCACTTTGTTTGCTGCGAGTTGCATGATGATGTTCGCTCTGTTGCAGAATAAAGTGCTCCAGTTTACGCCTCCGCCACCGCTGTGGCAAGGTTGGGGCCGCGTATAGGAAAAGCCACTTGTTCAAAATTAACCTTAAGTCATAGTATTATCTTTGATACGTAAACGGATACATGAATGAAAGACATGGTCGAGCATGCAAGCGCCAAGCGTCCGCGCCTATCGGTGGGCGTGCTTGTGCGTCACTTCGGCGGGGTGTTGCTGGTCAAGTGCGGCGATCAAGGCGGCGCTGCCGCACAATGGCGCTTGCCGCGCGCCCAACAGCGTTGGGGCGAAGCCCTGCCGCAAACGGTTGAGCGTGCGGTGCAGACGCAGACCGGGGTGCGGATGGCGGCGGGCGATGTGGTGCAGGTCTATGACCTGATCGATGTCGATGAAGACCACCACACCGTTATGCTCGATTTCGAGGCCGCCTATTTGGACGGCGATCTCAGTGCCGGGGGCGATGCGCAAGATGTGGCCTGGGCCAGTGGTCTGGCGTTAAGATCCATGGAGGTCGAGGAAAACACGGCCGAATTACTTTCCGACATGGGCATTTTATGACGAAGCAGAAGTATCTCAGCCATTATCGAGAGATCGAACCGTTCATCACCAAAGACGGCTCGGTGATTCGTGAACTGATGCACCCGGGCAGCCACGGTGTCGAAAAACAGAGTCTGGCGGAGGCGCGTCTGCCGGCGGGGCGCAAGACGCTGCTGCACCGGCACCATCATACGGAAGAGCTTTATTATATCACTCAGGGCCAAGGCAGGATGACCTTGGGCGACGAGAGCTTCGAGGTCAGGGCGGGGGATGGCATTTGCATCTCACCGGGCACGCCGCATTGTATTGAAAACACCGGTCAGGAGGAGCTGGCACTGCTGTGTTGTTGCAGCCCTGCCTATAGTCACGAGGATACTGAGATACTCGGCTCAATGCTCGCCTGAGGATGACTGCTGCATCGCCATTTCCATGAGCACGTCACGCATTCCGACCTTGAGCATGTATTCGGTCTTTTCGTAGACCCGCCGGATGGCGGCGTTTTCATCCAGTCCCGGGACGTCCACTTCCCACTCGGTGCTGCCCAGCACCTGGCCGGTGGGCTTGTCGAGCAGCACCAGTTTGAGTTTGCCGTGGCCCAGGGCCCAGCCGTTGCGTTCACCGATCACCGCCGCATCCAGAGTGCCGCGCATGATATAGTCGGCGTTTTCTATGGCGGGTTTTAAGTCCTGGGTCAGCAGCCCGCCGCTGAGCAATTGCGCCACCCGCTCGGCATTCTCCTCGCCTTCCAGGCCGGCGGGCTGGATCCGCAGCGTGGTGAGCAACTCCTCGGCGTCCTGCTTCATCGAAGAGAGATTAAACTGCGGCTCGATGCCGCGACCGGTGAGGTCGGCGCGCTTCATGGAATCCTGCATTTTGGCGCGGATCTGCTGGCTGCGCCAGGCCATGGCGAGCTTGCCCGCCTGGACGAAGGGATCGGGATTGTTGCGCGCCTGTTTCATATACTCGCGTGTCTTCTCGTCCAAGGCCTCGATCTGATCCTGCAGATAGCCCTTGGCGGTATTGCGCGGCACCGCCGCCAGGGCGTGATAGCGGTTGCTGCCGCTGTCGAACCATTGCGCTACGACTTCGATTTTTTCCAGTATCCGGTCGGCCTCGGGTGAGGCCACGGTGGGGGCGGATTGATCCATATTGTTCCGGGGTTCATAGCCGGCGGCGGCAGCCTGCTGGACGCTCATGCCGACAGCCCCGCTGTCGACCACGAAATAGGCGCTGAGATTGGCCAGCGCCTGCCGCCGGGCCTGTTCGGGTGTGTCACCCTGGGCGCGGCTGGTCAGGTAGTGGAGACGTGGATATTCGCTACTTTCGCCGCTGACCCAATCCGGTTGCGGGCCTGAGTCTATGCCGGTTGCGGATTCGGACTGATCAGGCGCGTGTTGCGCCCTGGCTTGTGGCGACAGGCTGTTCGGTATTGTGGTACAACCACTGTAGATGATGGCGGCAGCCAGGGTGGTCGCTGCGATGCGTCTGGCCATTGCTTCCCCTCTGATTTTTCTAACTGACTGTTATTTTTGTCTGTTCAACTTAAATTCATTAATCAACCCGGTCAACGATTAATTGAAATGCTGGTCCGCCTGCTTCTCCTGTTCCGCCAGGGCTTCGCGCTTGAATAGGGCCAACTGGGCCTTGATGCGTTCCAGCTGAAAGTCATTGTTGGACTCGGTGTGTTCCAGCGCGGTCTCCAGTTGCTCGATGGCCGTGCGGACCTGGCCGATCATGTAGTAGTAATCCGCCAGTGCTATATAGGCACTGCTCTGGCTCCCGGCGGCGCTCTCTGCCTGGGCCAGCAGCCGATAATAGGAGGGCAGGATGAACTGCTGCGGTTGCTGGATCAGTGCCCGCAGGGTGTCGCTGGCCTTTCGGGGGTCGCCTGCCTGCAGCTGTGCCCGGGCATAGAGCACGCTCAACTGGGGATGATGGGGAAACAGTCGCAACGCTTTTTGCAGGCGCTGCAGCGCCGCTCCGTGCTCGCCCATTTCCAATTCGATCTGGGCCCGCAGGGCGATAAACGGGGCCGACTCGGGGGCTCCCGCCAGCAGCGCCCGGCTGAATTCTTGAGCCTTTTCCAGATTGCCGAGCTGCAGCTGGAACAGGGCGTATTCATACTGTTCCGTCGTTGACAGGGGCCGGGATGACTGGGCGAGCCTGGCCTCCAGTTCCTTGAGGCGGTAACCGTGCTCCTGATCGACCCTGGCGCGCAGCTTGGCCTGGATCAGGGGAAAGCTGCCCGACTGACGCGTCTCTATTTCGGGGTACTGGCTGGCGCGGTTCTGGGAGTCGGCGATACGATTCGGGGTCACGGGGTGGGTGCGCAGCAGTTCCGGCAGGTTACTCTCCATATAGCGATAGGCCTCCTGCAGGCGGTG